>CAYMHN010000343.1:0-4525 GCA_964390235.1 uncultured Candidatus Competibacteraceae bacterium | reverse complement strand
CTGACGGGCAGTCTCGAAGAACTGGCGACCGCCAGCCGCCAGCTGCTGGCCAGAGGCGATGCGCTCGCGGCCGCTCGGCTGCTGAACGAGCAGGCGGCCATGCTGGCGCGGTTGGGGCAGCCCCTGCGCGCTGCGGAACTGCTGGCCAAGTCCCGGGCGATCTTCGAGAACCGGCTGCAACAGGATGCCACGGATCGAACCGCCATCGAGGAACTGGGCCAGACCCATCATCTGCTGGCGCGCCTGCCGCTGCATGCCAGCATTCAAGTCGGCCGCGAGGCGGAAGCCTATGCCACGGCTCTGGAGCACGCCCTGGCCGCCGAGCAAGCCTACCGGCAGCTCGGGCAAACCCGTGCCCTGGCCCATGTATGGGACACCATGGGCCGACTGGAACTGGCCCGGGGTCGATTGGAGGCGGCCGCCCAGCGGCTGGGCGCGGCCTTCGACCGGCTGCGCGAACTCGGCGACGTGACCGGACTGGCCCGCACCACGGCGTCGCTGGCGGAACTGTCCATCGCCTCCGGACGACTGGAGGAAGCGGTCCGCCTGCTGGGCGATTCGATCGCCCTCAACGCCGAGAAAGGCTCGCCCAGCGGCCTGGCCTTCAACCGTCAGACCCTGGCGCTGCTCGGTGGGGCAGCGGCGCGCAGTTCATCGGCTGCATCCCTGCGGGCCGCCCTGGGTGCCCTGGAGCAGCAACTGGCACAGGCCGAATCGGTGTTCGGTCAGCCACCGGGCGCGGCCGGTTGACCCACCATGACAAACCCGGATCCCCTGCCCGTCGAAGCCCTCTACAGCTATTGCGACCCCGAGCAACTCGGTTTCGACACCACGGCCGAATTGGAGGATGTCGACCCGGTACCGACTCAGGATCGCGCCCGGGCGGCGCTGAGCTTCGGTATCCGGATCCGGCACAACGGTTTCAACGTCTTCGCGCTGGGATCTTCCGGGGTGGGCAAGTTCAGTCTGATCCGCCAGCATGCGGCGCAGGCCGCCGCCCAACAGCCGGTGCCGCCCGACTGGTGCTATGTCCACGACTTCGATCAGCCGCAACAGCCACGGGCGCTGGAACTGCCCGCCGGGCGCGGCGCCGGTCTGCGGCAGGCGGTGGCCAGACTGATCGAGGATCTGGCCACGGCCCTGCCGGCCGCCTTCGAGAGCGAGGACTACCGGGCGCGCATGGAGGAACTGGAGCAGGAACTCAAGGAGCGCCAGCACCAGGCCATGATGGAACTGGGCAAGAACGCCCGGGAGCAACGCATCGCCCTGCTGCGCACCCCCGGCGGTTTCGCCTTCGCGCCGATGAACGAGCAGGATGAGGTGATGCCGCCGGGGCAGTTCGCGAAGCTGCCCGAGCCGGAGCAGCAGCGCATCGAGGACCAGGTCGACGAACTGCAACAGGTTTTGCAGAAGACAGTGCGGCAGTTTCCGATCTGGGCCAAGGAGACCCGCGAGAAAGCCCGTGCGATCAATCGCGAAATCGCCGAACTGGCGGTACACAGCTTGATCACCGGAGTCAGGGACGATTTCGCCGATCTGCCGGAGACCCTGTTCTATCTGGACGCCGTGGCGCGGGATGTGATCGAGAATGTCGATGACTTCCTGCCCCGTGAGGAGACCGGCCCGTCCTTCGCTCGGATGACGCACGACGAGGGGCTGCAACGCTATCGGGTCAATCTGCTGGTGGACAATAGCCACCTGGACAGCGCGCCGGTGATCCACGAGGATCTGCCCAGCTACCCCAATCTGACCGGGCGGTCCGAATACCAGGCCCGGATGGGCATGCTGGTGACCGATTTCACCCTGCTGCGAGCCGGCGCCCTGCACCGCGCCAACGGCGGCTATCTGCTGCTGGATGCGCGCCAGCTGCTGAGTCAGCCGTTCGCCTGGGAGATGCTCAAGCGGGCGCTGCAATCGCGTGAAATCCGCATCGAGACATTGGAGAACACCCTGGGATTGATGAGCACCGTCTCGCTGAAACCCGAACCGATTCCGCTCGATGTCAAGGTCATCCTGTTCGGCGAACGTATGCTGTACTACCTGCTGAGCGAACTCGACCCGGAGTTCGCCGACCTGTTCAAGGTGATGGCGGATTTCGACGAATCCATGGACCGCAGCGACGCAGCGCAGCGGCATTATGCCCGGCTGTTCGCCACCCTGGCCCGACGCCACCAGCTGCGGGCCCTGGATCGCGGCGCCGTGGCCCGGCTGATCGAGCACTGCGCTCGGCTGGCGAATGATAGCGAGAAGCTGTCCACCCATCTGCGCAGCATTACCGACCTGTTGTACGAGGCCGACTACTGGGCGGGCGCGGCCGACCGCGACATCATCGACCGCGCTGCCATGGACCAGGCGGTGGAGCAGCAGATCGCACGGGCCGCGCGGCTGCGGGAACGCGACCGGGAGCACATCCGCCGCGGCACGCTGCTGATCGACACCGAGGGCAGCGCCGTCGGTCAGATCAACGGTCTGTCGGTGCTCAGCCTCGGGGGGTTCGCCTTCGGCCGGCCGACCCGGATCACCGCCACCACTTGGCTCGGCGAAGGCGCGGTCATCGATATCGAGCGGGAAACCGAGCTGGGTGGCCCCCTGCATTCCAAGGGGGTGTTGATCCTGTCCGGTTTCCTGGCCGCCCGCTACGCCCCCGGCTTGCCGCTGTCGATGTCGGCCAGCCTGGTGTTCGAGCAGTCCTACGGCATGGTGGAGGGCGACAGCGCCTCGCTGGCCGAACTCTGCGCCCTGCTGTCCTCGCTGGCCGGATTGCCCATCCATCAGCACTACGCGGTGACCGGATCGGTCAACCAGCATGGCCAAGTCCAGCCCATAGGTGGGGTCAACGAGAAGATAGAAGGGTTCTTCGAAGTCTGCCGGGACCTGGGGCTGAACGGCGAACAGGGAGTACTGATCCCCGACGCCAACGTCAAGCACCTGATGCTGCATCGCGACGTGGTCCAGGCGGCCGCCGAGCAGCGGTTCACGATCCATGCGGTAGACTCGGTCGACCAGGCCCTGACCCGCCTGACCGGGGTGGCCGCCGGTGAGCGCGACGCTGGCGGCGCATTTCCCGACGGCAGCGTCAATGCCCGGGTCGAGGCCCGGCTGATCGAATTGTCCGAACAACGCCGCCGGTTCAACGACAAGCCCTAGCAGGCGAACAACGATGAACGGAACTGAGGACTGGGTGATCCACCGCGTGATGGTGGCGTTGGAGCCCGGCCGGCAAAGCCTCGCCGCGCTATCCGGCGCGCTGCTGCTGGCCGAGCGCCGGCATGCCGAACTGGTGGCCCTGCTGATCGAGGAGGAGGCGCTGCTGCAACTGGCCGCCCTGCCCTTTACCCGCGAGGTTCTGCGCGGTTCCGGCACACTGGGTCCGTTGGACGCGGACCGACTGGCCATCACCTGGCGCCGGGGCCGCGACCGTCTACACCGCGAACTGCTGGATCTGGCCCGCGCCCGCAACGTCGCGGTGACCGTGCAAAGCGTGCGCGGCCACTGGCTGGCGGCGGCGCTGGAAGCGCACGATATGGATGTGCTGTTTCTCGGCGTGACCGGGCAGGCCGGTGTATCGGTACTGACCCGCCGGCGT
Source organism: uncultured Candidatus Competibacteraceae bacterium (assembly GCA_964390235.1). GTDB lineage: Bacteria > Pseudomonadota > Gammaproteobacteria > Competibacterales > Competibacteraceae > CAYMHN01. The sequence goes on along the minus strand of CAYMHN010000343.1, from coordinate 939 downwards.
GGGCCGGCCATCCGTCCCCGGCCGGTATGGGTATTGTACGATGACTCGGCGGCCGCCCGCCGGGCCCTGCTGCTGGCCGGTGAACTCAGCCGGCCTGAGGCCATCGACCTGATCGTGCTGGTGCGGGGGGAAAGCGCCGAACAGTCATGGCAGCTGCGGCGAGAGATCGATCCACTGCTGGGCGAATCGGCCACCGGCGTCCACTACCGGCCGGTTGTCGACGCCGATCTGCCCGGCCAGCTCGACGCCGTCCGTCGCCAGGGCGGCAGCCTGCTGATACTGCCCCGTTCCAGCCCCCTGCTACAACAACCCAGCACCCTGGCAATGCTGGACAGCGTGGGCTGTCCGGTAGTGCTGGTCCGCTGACCTTCAGGACTCCCGCATCATGACCGATTTCGCTCTGTTCGCCCCCGCTGCCAGCCAAGCCTTTGCCGCCCGCGTCGCCGACCATCTGGGTATCGCACCGAGCGCCCTGGAAGAGCACGAGTTCGAGGACGGCGAGCACAAGACCCGGCCGCTGGTCAGCGTGCGCGGGCGGGACGTGTACCTGCTCCAGTCATTGCACGCCGATGACGGTCACAGCGTCAACGACAAGCTGTGCCGGCTGCTGTTTCTGATCGGCTGTCTCAAGGATGCCTCGGCGGCCCGGGTCACAGCCCTGGTACCCTATCTCGCCTATGCCCGCAAGGACCGCCGGACCCAGCCGCGCGACCCGGTCACCACGCGCTACGTCGCGGCCCTGTTCGAGGCCGTCGGCACCGACCGGGTGGTGACCCTGGAGGTGCACAATCCGGCCGCCTACCAGAATGCCTTCCGCTGCCGCACCGAGCACCTGGAAGCCTACCCGTTGTTCGTGGACTACTTTGCCGGCCTACTGGACCCGCAAGCGCCGCTCACCGTGGTCTCGCCCGACTCCGGGGGTACCAAGCGCGCCGAGCG
>CAYMHN010000342.1:0-4527 GCA_964390235.1 uncultured Candidatus Competibacteraceae bacterium | reverse complement strand
ATCTTGCCGATGATGGCCAGCACGATGTCCTTGGCGGTGACGCCGGGACCGACCCGACCCTCGACGCGTACCTGCATGGTCTTCATCTTGCGGGTCAGCAGGCACTGGGTGGCCATCACATGCTCCACCTCGGAGGTGCCGATGCCCATGGCCAGGGTCGCGAACGCACCGTGGGTGGAGGTGTGTGAATCGCCGCAGACCACGGTCATGCCGGGCAGGGTCGCGCCCTGCTCCGGTCCGATCACATGAACAATGCCCTGGCGCCGGTCGGCCATATTGAAATAGTTCAGCCGATAGTCGCGGGCGTTGGCGTCCAGGGTCTCGACCTGGAGCCGCGAGACCGGATCGGCTATGCCTTGCGAGCGGTCGGTGGTCGGCACGTTATGATCGGCCACCGCCAATATGGAATCCACACGCCACGGCTGCCGCCCGGCCAGCTTGAGCCCCTCGAAGGCCTGGGGCGAGGTCACCTCGTGGACCAGATGCCGGTCGATATACAGCAGCGTGGTACCGTCATCGTCGGTATGCACCGTGTGGGCATCCCATAATTTTTCGTACAGTGTCTGTCCTGCCATCGAAATCAACCCGTTGAACGAATGAACGTGAGTCTAAAACCTCGGTTGCCAATACACAAACCGCCGTGCGGTTTGCCCTTGTCCCGCGACCGGCCAGGTCATACCGATTTACTGCCCTCATGGTTCGATCGGACTTGACGCCGGTTCAGTCAACGACTATACCAAGAGCTGAAATCGTCAACCTCTTCCGGCCCATGTCCAGCTTCGATGACTCGCCCACGGAAGCCATCCGTATTATCTCCGAAGACAGTCATCATATTCAGATCGATGCACTGGATTATTTCGTGGCGTCCGGTCCCGACTCGGGAAAACGCGGGACGCTGTCGCTGCCGCTGATCCGTATCGGGTCCGCCGAGGACAACGATGTGATTCTGACGGATCGCACGGTATCGCGCCATCATGCCGAAATCCGCCTGACCTCCGAAGGGCCGCTACTGCGCGATCTGGGTTCGACCAATGGTACGTTGGTCGGGTCGTTGCGGGTCACGGAAGTGTTTCTCTCCGACGACACCCTGTGCCTGCTGGGTCATACCCGCATCCGGTTTCAGCAACGGGTCGAAAAGCATCGCCTGAAGATCGAGCACGACCACCAGCTTGGTCTTCTGGTCGGAGCCAGCCGACCGATGCGGGAACTGTACGGCTATATCCGTACCATCGCACCCACGCCGACCACCGTGCTGATCCAGGGCGAGTCCGGCTGTGGCAAGGAACTGGTGGCGCGCACGCTGCACGAGCTTTCCGGCCGCAAAGGGCCGCTGGTGGTGTTCGACGCTTCGGTCACCGACCCCGAGATGGTCCGCAACGATCTGTTCGGTCATGTCAAGGGTGCGTTCACCGGTGCCGCCGGCAGCCGCGAGGGGGCGTTCCGCCATGCCCATGGCGGCACCCTGTTCATCGACGAGATCGGCGAACTGTCGCTGGACTTGCAGCCGCGACTGTTACGCGCCCTGGAGAATCGCGAGGTTACGCCCATCGGCTCGGATACCCCGGTGCGGGTGGATGTCCGCGTGGTTACGGCCAGCCATCGCGACCTGACTACCATGGTCAAACAGGGGGCATTTCGCGCCGATCTCTATTACCGGCTGTCCGTGGTACCCCTCAAAGTGCCGCCACTGCGCGCGATCCGCGAGGATATACCGCTGCTGGTCGACAACTTCATCGAGCGGCTGGAGCTGAAGTGTCGGATCGACCCGCAGGCGCTGGTCCTGCTGCAACAGTATCACTGGCCGGGCAATGTACGCGAACTGCGCAATGTCATCGAACGTGCCGCCATCCTCTGTCAGGACGACATGATCCAACCACGTGATCTGCATCTGCCCGATGGCATTGATCCGGCGTCGGTGATGTCCGTGTCGATGGACTCACTCGATGCCGACGCCCTTGGGGTGCAGTCGCGCACCGATCTACGCGCTGTCGAACGGCAGATGATACTGGACACGCTGACGCGCAACAGCAACAACAAGACGGCTGCGGCACGCGAACTGGACATGCCGCTGTCCACCTTGAAGCGCCGACTCAAGGAATACGGGATCGAGTGACCCGGAACCGGATTCGGGGCCATTCACCTCAGCGGTTCCCTTTCAGGTCCGCACCGGTGATCGTCGGCGACCGCCTCGCTCGGGCTTGCGCTCAAGGTGCTTGCGCGGCTTGACCTCGACCATCAGATCGTCACTGACCGGTTCGGCGGGGATCTTCTGCTCGATGTACTCCTCGATATCCGGCAGCGAGTAGACATATTCCTCGCAGGCCAGACTGATGGCCTCGCCGCTCGCGCCGATGCGGGCGGTACGACCGATACGGTGCACGTAATCCTCGGCTTCCTGCGGCAGATCGTAATTGATCACATGGCTGACCTCGGGAATGTGCAGGCCGCGGGCCGCGACGTCGGTCGCCACCATTATCGGCAGTTCGCCACGCTGGAACTGATCCAGCAGCCGCTGGCGCTTGGTTTGTGGAATATCACCGGATAGCACATCGGACTGGTAGCCGTTTCCCTGCAGATACTCGTTGATCTGATCCGCCGCGCGCTTGGTGTTGACGAACACCAGGGTGCGCTTGGGCTGTTCCTTGCGCAGCAAGCCGAGCAACACCGCCATCTTGTCGTTCGACGACACATGATAAAGTCGCTGCCGGACCTTGTCGGCGGTGATCTGGTCGGCTTCGATCTTGATCACCTGCGGGTCGTTCATGTGCTCGTAGGCCAGTTCCATGACCCGCGCCGATAGCGTCGCCGAGAACAGCATATTGATGCGCTGCCCCGGCGGGGGCATGCGCCGCAGCAGGAAGCGGATATCGGAGACGAAACCGAGATCGAACATGCGGTCGGCCTCGTCCAGCACCACCACTTCGATATCCTTGAGGTTCAGCACCCGTTGCTTGTGGTAGTCGATGATCCGGCCCGGGGTGCCGATTACCACATCGACACCCTGCTCCAGCTGGCGGCGCTGCGTGTCATAGCCGGTTCCGCCATACACGGCGGCGAAGCTCAGGCCGGTGTAACAACCCAGCTGTTCGGCATCCCGGTGAATCTGTACCGCCAGTTCCCGGGTAGGCGCCAGAATGATGGCCCAGGGACCGCGTCGGTCCTCCTCGACCGGGGTTTCCATCAGGTAATGCAAGGTCGCCAGCAGAAAGGCGGCCGTCTTGCCGGTACCGGTCTGAGCCTGGCCGGCCAGATCCTTGCCGGTCAGCGCCAGCGGCAGCGTGGCGGCCTGGATCGGCGTACAGTAGGTGAGCCCGTGGTCTTCAAGGCTTTCCAACAGGGCGGGAGTCAGGTTGAATTTGGTGAAAGGTGTATGGGTGAGGTGATTTTTTTCCATTGAGCTTATCGGGATTCCGCAGCGGATTGGGTCTTGAAATTCGTTGCCGGTTAGTCTGAAATAGGCGAAGTATTGTAAACTATGTCATCTGCGGCAACGATGTTTGTCTGAGTCTGCGGATTGCCGATCCCCCTGATCATCGCACACTCGATATCCTGGCGCGGCCGACCGTTCCCGTCAGCCGTCGTCACCCCCGATAATCCAGACCGAGCTCGTCAGACCGAATCCGTCCAGACCTGATCCGTTCAGACTGAGTCAGCCCGACCGGGTCAACCCGGATCGGGTCAGTTCAGATAGACTTATGGAGGCAATAGCCGTGAGCAGCCAAGTGGTGTATGTTACCGATGACACTTTCGAGAGCGAAGTACTGAAATCCAGCAAACCCGTTCTGGTCGATTACTGGGCCGAATGGTGCGGCCCCTGCAAGATGATCACCCCGATTCTGGACGAGATCTCGGCCGAATACGCCGACAAGCTCAAGATCGCCAAGCTCAATATCGACGAGAACCCGAACACGCCGCCGAAATACGGCATCCGCGGCATCCCCACCCTGATGCTGTTTCGAGACGGTAATGTCGAGGCGACCAAGGTGGGCGCGCTGTCCAAGTCGCAGCTGTCCGCGTTTCTCGATGGCCATCTGTGAACGCGCGGCCGCTGTCCCGCCCGGATGCTCCGGATGTGCCGCGCGACTCCCGAACCACCGATGACCTGAACGACGCGACATCATTACCCTGACCCGTCGACCCGACCATCCATACCGGCCCCTTTCCCGAGGGGCTTATATCCCCAAGCTCAACAAGCCAAATCAATGAATCTGACAGAGCTCAAGAAAAAACCCGCCGCCGACCTGGTCGACATCGCCCAGGAACTCAAGCTGGAAAACATGGCCCGTTCACGCAAACAGGATCTGATCTTCGCGATCCTCAAGGCACTGGCCAAGAACGGTGAAGACATCTTCGGCGACGGGGTACTGGAGATCCTGCAGGATGGCTTCGGCTTCCTGCGCTCCGCCGATGCCTCCTACCTGGCCGGGCCCGATGACATTTATGTCTCGCCCAGCCAGATCCGGCGCTTCAATCTGCGTACCGGAGACACCGTGTCCGGCAAGATCCGCCCGCCCAAGGACGGCGAGC
>CAYMHN010000341.1:0-4534 GCA_964390235.1 uncultured Candidatus Competibacteraceae bacterium | reverse complement strand
CGGCGGCAACCCGGTGACCTCGCGACCGAACAGGGCGATATGCCCGGCACTGACCTCCTCCAGGCCGGCGATCATGCGCAGCGTGGTCGATTTGCCGCAGCCGGACGGTCCCAGCAGCACCACGAACTGACCGGCGGCCGCGGTGAAGCTGATCGCATCGACGGCCAGGGTGTCGCTCCAGCGCTTGCTGACCTTGTCTACCGAGACGGCGGTTTCAGCCGGCATGGGCGGTTGTGGTTCGGGTATCGATCATTCCTCTGGCGCTGCTCCGAAGATAAGGGATAGTATTCAATTATTGTTCTCGAATGATGACATTTATTGTTCTCGAATGATGACATTGGTATGAAAATCAGCGCCGGTCAAGATGTAGTCCAAAAGGTAGTCCAAAAGAACTCGCTGGATATGCTATCTTTGTCAAACGCTTGACAAGACCGACAAACCCATAAATTCGGGAGGAATCTCCATGATCCACAGCATCCGTTTTCTCGCCGCCACGTTGCTGATCGGCGCCCTGCTGAGTGGCAGCGCCCTGGCCCAGGACCGCAGCGGCTGGCCAAGCGGCATCAAGGTCGGCACCGCCAGCCAGGGCGGGACCTATTACATCTACGGCTCCGGCTGGGCCAATCTGGTCGGCGAACTGCTCGGCATCAACGCCAGCGCCGAAGTCACCCAAGGGCCGGTGCAGAACGCCGCCCTGGTGCATACCGGGGACCTGGAATTCGCCATGGTGACCATGGGTCCGGCCTATGAGGCCTGGAACGGCGAAAGCGAACTGATCCCGGGATTGCCGCATGACGAGATGCGCGCCATGTTCCCGATGTACGAGACCCCGTTCTCCTTCATCGCCCTGGCCAGCACCGGCATCGCCTCGGTCGAGGACATCGTCGGCCGGTCCGGATTGCGGGTCGGTGTGGGGCCGGCCGGCGGCACTTCGGCGACCTATTTCCCGCGCTTCCTGGAGGCGCTGGGCGCGAACATCACGGCCCGCTTCGGGGGCGCCAGCGACCAGGCCAGCCAGCTGCAAGACGGTCTGCTGGATGTGTTCGCCTTCGCCGCCGGCGTTCCGATCTCGGCCTTCAGCGAACTGGAGGCCCAGGCCAATGTGAACATCTTCGGCTTCACCGACGAACAGATCGAGATGCTGACCGCCCAGTTCCCGGTGTCCCGCTTCGACATTTCGGCCGGCACCTACCGCACCGTCGAGGGTGATATGGGTACCGTATCCATGTGGAATTTCGCCATCGCCAATGCCAATATGCCGGAAAGCCTGGTCTACGAGATCGTCAAGGCGGTGATGGAGAACAACGAGCGCATGGTGGGCATCCACCGGGCCGCCGAGGAGACCTTGCCGCAGAACTACATCCACAACACCTTCATGCCCTTCCATCCGGGCGCGGTGCGCTGGTTCGAGGAGAACGGCTTCGAGATCCCCGACGATCTGAAGGGCTGACATGACCACCGGCGCGGCCATGACCGCGCCGGATTTCAATCCCTCATCCACTCTCACCGGAGGATGCCGGCATGGCCGCTGAACCGGAATCGCGCGTTGTCGCACAGGGCATAGACGAAGAACCGGCCGTCGCCAATCAGCGCAGCCTGGTTGGTTGGCAAAGCATGCTGTTTTTCTGGTTCGCCGTGGCTTTCACCCTGTTTCATCTGATCAGTCTCAACGTCTACCCCATAGAAACCTGGGCCTATCGCACCCTGCACGTCGCCGGCTGCCTGATGCTGGGTTTCGCGCTGATGGCGGCCTGGAACTTCGATGCGGATCAATCGCCACGTTCCGCCTCGGTGCTGGAGAAGGCGGCCATGGGTATCGCCACCCTGGCCCTGGCCTGGCCGCTGTTCTGCATACTCTACGCCTACGGCCTGTGGATCATGGCCGGGGTCAACCGGCCGCCGGCCTGGGTGTTCAACTACTACGGCATCCCGCTGGCGGTCGCCACTGTCGTGGCCATGATCGGCGGCTGGCTGTTGAAAAGCCGGTCCAACCGCGTCGCCTGGTGGGACTGGATCCTGCTCGGGTCGGCGGCCTGCGTGGCCGGCTACCTGGTGTTCGCCCTGGACAATCTGGGGCTGCGGATGCGGGCCGGCACCCGGTTCGCCGATCCGCAGAACTTCTGGGTAGCGATGATCGGCACCGCGCTGATCCTGGAACTCACCCGGCGGGTGGCCGGCATGGCCCTGGTGGTGATCGCCGGCATCTTCATCCTGTACGCCTTCATCGGCCCCTTTCTGCCGGGTTTTCTGTACCACGACGGTTATGCCATCGAGCGCTTCTTCACCTACATCTACACCGACAACGGCATCCTGGGGCCGACCACGGCGGTATCCAGCACCTATATCATCCTGTTCATCGCCTTCGCCGCCTTTCTGCAAGTCTCCAAGGTCGGCGACTACTTCGTCAACTTCGCCTTCGCCGTCGCCGGTCGAACTCGCGGTGGGCCGGCCAAGGTGGCGATCTTCGGCTCCGGCCTGATGGGCATGATCAACGGCACCTCGGCCGGTAACGTGGTGGCCACCGGCAGCCTGACCATCCCCTTGATGAAGAAGGTCGGCTACCAGCCCAAGTTCGCCGCCTCGGTCGAGGCCGCCGCCTCCACCGGTGGTCAGATCATGCCGCCGATCATGGGCGCCGGGGCCTTCATCATGGCCGAGGTCACCGGTATCGCCTACACCGATATCGCCATCGCCGCCATCATCCCGGCGGTGCTGTATTTCGCCGCGGTGTTCTTCATGGTCGATTTCGAGGCCGCCAAGACCGGCATGCGCGGGATGCGCGACGATGAACTGCCGGTGCTGCGCGAGATGGTCAAGCAGGCGTTTCTGTTCATCCCCATCATCATTCTGATCGGCGCCCTGTTCATGGGCTATTCGGTGATCCGCGCCGGCACCCTGGCCATGGCCAGCGCCGTGGTGGTGAGCTGGCTGTCACCGCACAAGATGGGACTGGGGGCCATCATTCGAGCCTTCGACCGTTCGGCCCAGATGGCCATCCAGATCATCGCCGTGTGCGCGGCGGCCGGCATCATCGTCGGGGTGATCTCGCTGACCGGGGTCGGGGCGCGGTTTTCCTCGCTGCTGTTGGCCGTGGCCGAGACCAGCCAGCCGCTGGCCCTGTTCTTCACCATGTGCCTGTCCATCATCCTCGGCATGGGCATGCCGACCACGGCCGCTTACGCGGTGGCCGCGGCAGTGGTGGCACCGGGTCTGATTCAGCTCGGGGTGCAGCCGCTGGTGGCGCACTTCTTCATCTTCTACTTCGCGGTGGTCTCGTCCATCACCCCGCCAGTGGCGCTGGCCAGCTATGCCGGCGCGGCGATCGCCGGCTCCAACCCGATGAGCACCTCGCTGACCTCGTTCAAGTTGGGTCTGGCGGCCTTCATCGTGCCGTTCATGTTCTTCTACAGCCCGGCGCTGTTGATGGAAGGCCCGATGCTGCTCATCGCGCAGGTGTTCGTCACCGCCTCGGTCGGCATCTTCATGCTGTCCGCCGCGGTCCAGGGTTGGTTCTTCGGCAGGATCAACCTGCTGCTGCGAGCAGTGCTGCTGGCCGCGGCGCTGATGATGATCGAAGGGCAGTGGCTGACCGACATCATCGGCATCGGGATCGGTGGTGGGCTGTTCCTGTTCCAGCGTATGATCAACGGGCGCACGCCGCTGCCCGCCAAGTGATGCGGAACTCGCTGACCGGACTGGCGCTGGCGGTCGTTCTGACCGCCTGTGCCGTTTCACCCACCGGGCGCCAGCAGTTCATGCTGCTGGGACCGGGTCAGCTGGACGGGATGGGCGCCCAGACCTTCGCCGAGATGCGCGCCGAGCAGCCGGTGGTGCGCGAGGCCGGGGTCAATGCCTATGTGCGCTGTGTCAGCGACGCACTGATCGCCGAGTTGAACACCCCGTACCGCTGGGAAGTCGCCGTGTTCCGCAACGACGCGGTCAACGCCTTCGCCCTGCCGGGCGGCAAGATCGGGGTCAATACCGGCCTGCTGCGGGTGGCGACCAATCAGGACCAGCTGGCGGCGGTGATCGGCCACGAGATCGGCCATGTGCTGGCCAATCATGCCAACGAACGCCTGTCCCAGCAGCTGGCCCTGGAAGGCGGGCTGGCACTACTCGGTTCGGCCGCCGGGCGGCCGGATTCGGCCAATACCCAGCAGCTGATGCAGGCCCTGGGATTGGGCGCCCAGTTGGGCATACTGATGCCTTACAGCCGGCTGCACGAGAGCGAGGCCGACCGGATCGGCCTGGATCTGATGGCCCGGTCGGGTTTCGATCCGCGCGCAAGCCTGACGCTGTGGCAGAACATGGCCCGCGCCGGTGGAGCGAGCCCGCCCGAATTCCTGTCCACCCACCCGTCCAGCGCCACCCGTTTGCGCGACCTGGCCGCCGCCATGAACCAGGCCATGCCGGTCTATCAGCAGGCCCGGGCCCGGGGCAGACAGCCGCGCTGCGGCTAGCCTAGGCCGCCTATTTCAGCAGGCTGCGCAGCATCCACGCGGTCTTCTCGTGCACCTGCAAGCGCTGGGTCAGC
>CAYMHN010000340.1:0-4543 GCA_964390235.1 uncultured Candidatus Competibacteraceae bacterium | reverse complement strand
AGCAGCAGTATGATCTGCAACAGCAGGCCGATCATGAACACCCGCAGAGCGGCCGCTTGGGTGATCATGTCCTGGGGCAGGCGGGTGGTCAGGAACTCGGTCATCGACCACACGCCCCAGATCGCCACCGCGCCCAGGATGGCCCCGCGGTTGTTGCCACTGCCGCCGGCGATCAGCATCACCCAGACCAGAAAGGTGGCGAACAGGGGATCGAACGCCTCCGGGCTGATGAAACCGACGAAATGGGCATACACCGCGCCGGCCAGGCCCATGATGGCCGAACCCAGCACGAAGGCTTGCAAGCGGAAGATCAGGGTATGCTTGCCCATGGCGCTGGCGGCGATCTCCCGGTCGCGGATGGCCCGCAGCACCCGGCCCCAGGGCGAGCGGTAGGCACGCTGATTGGCCCAGTAGACCAGCAGGATCAGCACCACCACCAGCCCCAGAAACAGCAGGGCATCGTAGCCCGGCCACAGCCCCCGGAACGGATTGGGAATGCCGGCCATGCCGCGCACCCCGTTGGTCAGCCATTCCTCGTTCTTGAGGAACAGCCGCACGATCTCGGCGATGCCGATGCTGGCGATGGCCAGGTAGTCGGTGCGCAGGTTCAGCGTGATCAATCCGATGAACACGGCCAGGACACCCGCCGTGACCATGGCGCTGAGCATGCCGACCGCGATCGGCAGACCGAAACCGCCCGGCACCGCGGTGGCCGGCGAGGTGAGTATCGCGCTGGTATAGGCGCCGACGGCGAAGAACGCGGCGATGCCGATGTTCAGCATCCCGGTGTAACCCCATTGCACGTTCAGCCCCAGGGCCAGCAAGGCGTAGACCCCCGCCAGGCTGAGGAAGAAGATCAGATAGCTGAGCAACCCGGTCAATTCCACGGTTACGTCCCCCTGAAGATGCCGGTAGGCCGCACGATCAGGATCACCACCATCAGCGCGAAGGCCACGGCCGGCTTGTAGGCCGAGGCGATGACCAGAGTGGACAGTTCCTGGGTGATGCCGATGATGTAGCCGCCGGCGATGGCGCCGTAGGGCTTGCCGATCCCGCCCAGGATGGCGGCGGCGAACACCGGCAGCAGGATGAACCAGCCCATGTCCGGTTGCAGCCGGGTATCCAGACCGAGAAAGAATCCGGCGGCGGCGGCCAGGGCCGCGCCCATCGCCCAGGTCCAGATGATCACCCGATCGGTGTTGATGCCGGAGATGCGGGCCAGATCCGGGTTGTCGGCCATGGCCCGCATCGCCTTGCCCATGCGGGTCTTCTGCAGAAACAGATGCAGCACCACGATCAGCGCCACGGTACCGATCAGAATGGTGATGTGGTCGGGCTTGATGCGCAGATCCCAGAACCGGTAGGGCAGCTGGATGCCCGGAATATAGACCCGGCTGTCGCCACCCCAGATCAGCTGGACCACGCTGCGGATCATCAGCCCGACCCCGAACGAGGAGATCAGCAGTATCATCGGACTGGCCTTGCGGAAGCGCCGGAACAGCGACTGATCGATGGCCACCGCCAGCAGCGCGGTGGCCGCGAGGGCGACGGCCAAGGCCACCCATAGGGATGGATACAGGCCGACGTAGACCGACAGGGCGATATAAGCGCCGAAGGTCATCAGATCGCCATGGGCGAAATTGGCGAAGCGCAGCACGCCGAAGGTCAGCGACACGCCAACCGCGCCCAGGGCGATGATACTGCCGTAGAGGATGCCGTAGATCAGCAACTGCACGATGTCGATCAGCATCAGCCCCCCAGGAACATGCGGGCCACTTCCTCGTTGGCCAGCAGCTTGGCGCCGCTGTCCTCGAAACGATTGGCGCCGGTGGCCAGCACATAGCCGCGATGCGCCAGACCCAGGGCCTGGCGCGCGTTCTGCTCGACCATCAGGATACTGATGCCCAGCGCGTTGATGTCGCGCACGATGGCGAAAATCTGGTCCATGAACTTGGGGCTGAGGCCGGCGGTGGGCTCGTCCAGCAGCAGCAGTTTGGGCTCCAGCATCAGCGCCCGGCCCATGGCCACCATTTGCCGCTGGCCGCCGGACAGGGTACCGGCCGGCAAGCGGCGCTTTTCCTTGAGCGGCGGGAACAGTTCGTAGACCCGCGCTTTCTGGGTCAGATAATCATCGCTGCGCAGAAACGCGCCCATGTCGAGATTCTCGTCCACCGTCAGGCTGGGGAATACATTATCGACCTGGGGCACGTAGCTGACCCCCTCGCGCACCACCCGGTCGGCGGCCAGGCCGGTGATGTCCTTGCCGTCCAGCAACACCCTGCCTTCGCGTACCCGGGCCAGACCGAACACGGCCTTCATGGCGGTCGACTTGCCGGCACCGTTGGGGCCGATGATCACCACCACCTCGCCGGGTTCGACGTTCAGCGATACCCCGCGCAGGATATCGGCGCCGCCGTAGCCGCCATAAACCGCTTCCATGCGCAGCACGCTCATGTCTCGCCCTCGTGCGCGGCGCTGCCCAGATAGGCCTCCAGCACCTGCTCGTTGCGCAGGATCTCGGCCATGCCACCTTGGGTCAGTACCCGACCCTCGGCCATGACGATGACCGGATCGCAGAGCTTGCCGACCATGTCCATATCATGCTCGACGATGCAGAAGGTGTAGCCGCGCTCGCGGTTGAGCCGGACGATAGCCTCGGTCAGCGTCCCCAGCAGGGTGCGGTTGACCCCGGCGGCGGGTTCGTCCAGCAACACCAGCCGAGGCTCGGCCATCATGGTGCGGCCCAGCTCCAGCAGCTTCTTCTGACCCCCGGACAGATTGCCGGCCAGTTCGTCGCGCAGCGCATCGAGCCTGAGAAACGCCAGTACCTCCTCGGCCCGGTCGCGGATGGCGCGCTCCTGGCGTTGCACCCGACCCCAGCGCAGCCAGGATACGAACAGGTTCTCGCCGACCTGCCCGGCCGGCACCAGCATCAGATTGTCCAGCACCGATAGTCGGCTGAACTCGTGCGGGATCTGGAAGGTACGCACGATACCCAGGTGAAACAGCCGGTGGGCCGGCAAGCCGGTCACGTCCTGGCCGTAGTATTCGATGCGCCCGCTACTGGGCGGGAACAGGCCGGCGACCATGTTGAACAGGGTGGTCTTGCCGGCACCGTTGGGTCCGATCAGGGCGGTGATCGACCCTGATTCGATCTCGAAGGAACAATCGCGCACCGCCTGCACCCCGCCGAAGGAGCGGCTGACACTCTGGATGGACAGGGCGACGGTCACGCGACCGCATCACCGGGACCGGAGGGCAGCAAGCGGGTCTGATTCTGCTGCCGCTCGGCATGCCGCTCCAGGGCCAGCTCGATCAGCCGCTCGATCAGCGCCGGATAAGGCAGGCCCGAGGCCTCCCACAGCTTGGGATACATGCTGATCGGGGTGAATCCCGGCAGGGTATTGGCCTCCAGCACGAAAATCTCGTGGGTCTCGCGCCGCACCAGGAAATCCACCCGCGCCAGACCGGCACAGTCCAGCGCCTGGAAAGCACGGATGGCGTAGGCTCGCAAGCGCTCGACCACGGCTTGCGGCAGCGGCGCCGGAATGATCAGCTCCGAGGTACCGGCCAGATACTTGGCCGCATAGTCGTAGAACTCGTTACAGGGCACGATTTCCCCGGGCACCGAGGCCTCGGGCTCGTCGTTGCCCAGCACCGAGACTTCGACCTCATGGGCGTTCTCCACGCCCTGTTCGATCACCAGCTTGCGGTCATAGCGGGCCGCCTCGTCCATGGCGGCGGCGAATTCGTCCGGCCCGTGAACCTTGCTGATGCCCACGCTGGAACCCAGATTGGCCGGTTTGACGAACAGCGGATAAGCCAGTGCCCGCTCGCACTCGGCGCGCACGGCATCGGGTTCACGCCGCCAGCGCTTGCGCAACACTACCCGCCACGGGGCGACCGGCAGCCCGGCCTGGGCGAACAGGGCTTTCATCGCCGCCTTGTCCATGCCCACCGCCGAACCCAGCACTCCGGCGCCGACATAGGGAATACCGGCCAGCTCGAACAGCCCCTGGACCGTGCCGTCCTCGCCGAAGGTGCCGTGGATCAGCGGAAAGATCACGTCCAGGGCCGGCAGCTGATCCGGTCCCACCTCCAGCGGCCGCAGGGCCTGCCCGACCGGACTGGGCAGCAGGGTCACCGCCAGACCATCGCCGGACTGCACGGGTTTCTCCACGGCCAGCTGCGGATCGGCCAGCTGCACCCACTGACCCTCCTTGGTCACCCCGATCGGCACCGGTTGGTATTTTTCCCGATCGATGGCTTGCAGCACCCCCCGGGCCGACATCAGCGACACCTCGTGCTCGGCGGAACGGCCGCCGAACAGCACCCCCACCCTGATCTTGCGCTTGGACATGATTTACCATCGAGACCGGTTTGGATCGATTATGCCGCCGCCGCCGGCTTGCCGGCAATGCCGATCATCGGGAACTGATTCGGTACCGTGCAGTCAAGCCAAGCAGTTCGTGGCTTATCGCTCCAGCAGTAGGGTGATGAGATGGTCTCCTCCCCTTCCTCAACGGCGTCGTTTGCGCCACGA
>CAYMHN010000339.1:0-4546 GCA_964390235.1 uncultured Candidatus Competibacteraceae bacterium | reverse complement strand
GAGGATGTGCTGCTGGCCGCCGATCCCTCGAGCCTGTACCTGCTGACCGGACTGGGTACCCGTGGTATCACCACCGCCCCGCTGGCGGCCGAGCTGCTGGCGGCATCGATGGCCGGCGAACCGCCGCCGCTGGCGCGCGGACTGATCGACGCGGTCAACCCGGCGCGGTTCATCCTGCGCGAGCTGAAACGGGAGGGTCAGAGTTGACGCAGGGTCAGGGTATTGCCACGCTGGATCAGTTCCAGGTCGCGCATGAAGCTCATGCCCAACAGTATGGTTTCGCCCGGCATATGCGGATTGATGCTGGCGCGCACGTTATTGAGTTCGATGCCGCCCAGGCGGATCGAGTCCAGCGAGGTGCGATACACCGTGATCACGCCATTGGCGGTGTGGGCGCGGATCGGCGCGCCGGCCCGCAAGCCGATCCGGTCCGCCACCTCGGCCGGAATGTTGACATCGGTAGCGCCGGTATCGACCAGAAACCGCACCGGTGTCCCGTTGATGAAACCGGGCGCGACATAGTGGCCACCTCGGCCGCGTTGCAGCACGACCTCGGCCGGACCGTCGGTATCGATACGGGCCAGTTGCCGATTGGGGTTGTCGCCGCGCTCCAGCCAGTTCTGGGACAGCAGGGTGAGCAGTCCGAGCAGCAGGATCCAGGCGGCAAAGATCATGTATTTGCCGATTCGCTGCTGGCTCTGTACGGGATCGGTCATCGGTCCGTCCAAGTCATGGTTGATCGTTGTTCAGACCACGAGGATACCTGAATGCTCCTGTCATTCGTCGTCGCCATGGCGGACAATCGGGTCATCGGCCGCGCCGGTGGCCTCCCCTGGCATTTGCGGGCGGACCTACGGTATTTCAAGCGGATCACCATGGGCAAACCCATCATCATGGGGCGGCGTACCCATGAGTCGATCGGCCGACCGCTGCCCGGCCGGCACAATATCGTGATCAGCCGCAATCCGGCTTATCAGGCTCCCGGCTGCACGGTGGTCGATTCCACGGATGCCGCGCTGACCACCGCTGGAGCCGCCGAGGAGATCATGATCATCGGCGGTGGCAGCCTGTACCGCGAGACCCTGCCACGGGCCTCACGGTTGTACCTGACCGAGGTTCACGCCAGCCCCGAAGGCGATGTGACCTTCCCCGAGCTGGACCCGGCCGAGTGGCGCGAGGTCAGCCGCGAGTCCCACCCGGCCGACGCCGCTAACGACCACCCCTACAGCTTCGTGGTGCTGGAGCGGGTAAGCCGGCTCAAACCCGCTGCTTGACGTCGGCGGCGAAGTCCTCGTAGCGGCGCAGCGGGGTGACCTCGATATGCACGTTCTGGCCGTGTTCCTTCATGATCGGCAGGTCCAGGGTGATCTGATCCAGGGTATCGTGCGAATCGACATTGACCACGGCCACCACCCGGCGGCTGCCGACGCACTTCCACAGATCGACCACGACCCCGGCCTGCTTGGCGCCCAGGGCGGCTTCGGCCTCGCGCGCCCAGATCGCGAACAACTCCTTCTGGGTCATATCGGCCGGGTATTCGACATTGAAATCAAGCAGGAACAGCATGGTTTGGTCTCCTCGTGACAGTGGTCATGGATGGCGCCGTCGCGCCTTGGTCTTTATGCCCGAATGGCGTTGACAACTCAAGCACCGGCTTCAGTGGATGAAGCCGATCGGTTGCCGCCGGGCATCGGGCTTGACGCGACTTTCCTCGGCGAGCAGGGCTAGCAGTCGATCCGGGTCGGTCACCGGGCCCAGCAACCGAAGCTTGCGCTGGACCGCGGCGAAATCGCCGGGCGTCAGATTGCCGAGCCGGCCCAGAGCGAGTTCGACCGGTGCCGGCAGCTCATCCCGGCCCAGCAAGCGGCGGAACAGCCGCAAGGACTGGGCCGGGCGCAGATAACCCAGCTTGAGCTTGAGGTCGAAGCGGCGCAGCACCGCCTCATCCAGCCCGTCCATTCGATTGGTGGTGCATACCAGCACCCCGTCGAAGGACTCGATCCGGGTCAGCAGCTCGTTGACCTGGGTGACTTCCCAGGAATGCTGCGCCCCGCGTCGATCCTGCAGAAAGCTGTCCACCTCGTCGATCACCAGCACGGCCTGCTCGCGATCGGCGCGCTCGAACAGCCGAGCGATGTTCTTCTCGGTGCCGCCGAGAAACATGTCCAGCAGTTCCGAAGCCTGGCCCCGCACCAGCGGGCGATCCAGGCGTTGGGCCAGGTAGCGGGCGAATTCGCTCTTGCCGGTGCCGGGCGGGCCGGACAGGCACAGTCGGCCCTGACCCTGGTGAAGCAGACCCTTGACCAGGTCTTCCAGATCGATGCCCTCGACATTGAGCAGGGCCAGGTCATAGTCTCCGAGCAAGGCCAGTGCGGGCGCCTGGTGCGGGTGGCCCATGGCGCGCAAGGTATTGCCCAGGATCTGCTCCAGACGGGCTTCGTGATCGTCGGGTTCGGCGTGCTTGCCCAGCAGCCGGCTGGCCTGTCCGGCCCGCTCGATCAGCGCCGGAGACAGGTGTTCGAGTTCGGCCATCTGCCGCAGCCAGGCGGCGCTGACCGGCACCCCCTCGGCCTCCAGACGCTGGCGCAGCATCCGTTCCCGCACGGCCCGCGGCGGCATGTCCAGCTCCAGCACATAGTGGAAGCGGCGCAGCACCGCCGGGTCGATCTGCTCGATGGCGTTGCTCAACCAGAAGCAGGGTTTGGGATTCTCCTCCAGCAGCTGGTTCATCCAGGCCTTGGAGCCGCTGGCGTTGCGGGTCTGACCGAGCAGGCTGGCGAACGGCCCCCAGTGGCTGGGAAACACGTCCTCGGCTTCGTCGAACAGCACCACGCCGCGCGGCTGGCGGGCGAGCAAGTGCTGGGCCAGCCGGCAGGCGCCGATCCGGGCCTCGCCCTTGAGCGGATCGCCATCCTCGTCCATGGCGCTGATCTGGTACAGGTCCAGGTCGTTATGGGCAGTCAGGGTACGGACCAGTTCGGTCTTGCCGGTGCCGGGCGGGCCGTAGATCAGCACGTTGATGCCGGGCTGCCGGCAGGCTACGGTGGCGGCGAGCAGCGCGTTCAGCAGTTCCAGATGGTTGCCGAGATAGGCGAAATCGGCCAGGCTCAGCCGGGCGTCGGGCGCGGGTTGCAGATAGCGCTGGAACAGCGCGGTCTCGATGTCCTCATCGGACAGCAGCAGGCCGGTCAGGCCGCTCAGGATATCCAGCTTGCCGCGCAGATTGCCGGTGTAGCTGCGATCCACCCGCACCAGCCCCAACTGGGCCAGCATGCCGTTACGACGCAAGGCATTGCGCAGGGTGTCGGCGGGCTGTTCCAGCAGGTCGGCCAGCAGGGTCGGCAGACCGGCATCGTCGATCATACCCAGGTAATCCACGACTTCGCCCAGCACCTTGTCGCCGTGCAGCAAGGCGGTGAACAGGCACAGTTCGGCCTCGGCCGGGGACAGCACCAGCAGGCCACGCATCCGCTCCAGATTGTCGAAGGGTTGGCCATGGCGGGCGGGACGGTCGCGCAGCTGTTGCTCCAGGCGTTCGACCAAGGCGGCGTGCAGCGCCAGCGGATCGGGTTCGTCCTGTTCCACCCAGTCGGGGAGGTCGATGCCGCGCAGAATCAAGCGAGCATCGCCGGGATTCTCCAGCAGATTCTTCAGTTGCGGCTTGCCCATGCGCACCAGGCAGCGCAGCGTCCACAGCTTGCGCAGGTACTCGAAGGCCGGGTTGCTCATGGGGACGGCCTCGCCGAGTTCGTCGTCGACAAACAATTCCCAGTCCTTGGGGCCGGATCTTCTCAGAGGCATGGATACTCTCCCGTTGCTGGTTGAGGGTGGCGGACGATCAGCTGCGCGCTGGTTTCAGCAGGCCGCGCGCGCGCATGAGTCCGCAATCGGAACGGGGATACGATAACGGCTTGTTGCGACAGAATGCGTCGCTGTGTCAAGGTCGGTACGGTGGCGGTTCGGGTTGATCGATTATACCCTACCGATCGCGGTCGCGGCGAGAAGACCAAGGGGTGGCTCTGGTCAAAGCGCCGCATTTCTGCGATAAGTCCGCCTCTAGAACCCTGATCCGCCCTGCAGGAGATGATCGCCATGACCCTACTGATACTGGGCCTGATACTGTTTCTGGGCGTGCATTCCGTGCGCATCGTCGCCGAGGACTGGCGCGGCGCGCAGATCGCCCGGTTCGGCGAGGTCGGCTGGAAAATCGGCTATTCACTGGCCTCCCTGGTCGGTCTGGTGGTGCTGATTTACGGTTACGGCATGACCCGGCTGGACCCGGTGTTCGTCTGGTTCCCGCCACTGTGGACCCGGCATCTGGCAGCCTTGCTGACCATCCCGGCCTTCATCCTGGTGGCGGCGGCCTATGTACCGGGCAACCGGATCAAGGCGGCGGTCGGCCATCCCATGGTGCTGGGGGTCAAGGTCTGGGCGCTGGCCCATCTGCTGGCCAACGGCCGGCTCGGCGACATCGTGCTGTTCGGCGCCTTTCTGCTCTGGGCGGTGCTCGATTTCCGGGCCGCCCGCCGGCGCGCCCCCGCCGCCA
>CAYMHN010000338.1:0-4583 GCA_964390235.1 uncultured Candidatus Competibacteraceae bacterium | reverse complement strand
CATGCACACGGCCCGGGTGCTGTGGACCATTTATCTGGTGCTGACCATCGCCTGCACCCTGGCCTACTGGCTGGCCGGCATGAGCCCCTTCGACGCCATAGGCCACGCCTACACCACGGTGGCCACGGCCGGTTTTTCCACCTACGACGCCAGCATCGGCCATTTCGACAACCCGCTCATCGAGCTGATCTGCATCGTCTTCATGCTGCTGGGCGGGATCAATTTCGCTCTGCATTTCCTGGTCTGGCGCAGTCTCGATGTGCGCGTCTATCTGAGCGAGCCGGAATCGCGCGCCTTTCTCGGCCTAGTGCTCGGATCCACCCTGGTGGTGACTCTGGCCCTGGCCCTGACCAGCACTTTCGAGTCCTTCGCCGAGGCTCTGCGCCATGCCGCCTTCCAGGTGGTCTCGGTGATCACCACCAGCGGCTTCGGCACCGACAGCTTCGCCGAATGGCCGCTGTTCGTGCCCTTGCTGCTGGCCAGCCTGTCGTTCATCGGCGGTTGCGCCGGCTCCACCGCCGGCGGCATGAAAGTGTTGCGCATCGTGCTGCTGTTCAAGCAGGGGGTACGCGAGATCCATTCCACCATCCATCCCCACGGGGTCTACCGGGTAAAGCTGGGCGACCGGGCGGTACCCGAGGAGGTCACCCAGGCGGTGTGGGGGTTCTACACCGTGTACATCCTCGTCGCCCTGGTGCTGACCGGGCTCAACATGACCATGGGGCTGGACCTGGAAAGCGCCTTCGGCGCCACCATCGCCTCGCTCAATCTGCTCGGCCCCGGACTGGGCGAGGTAGCGAGCAACTTCGCCGACCAGTCGGCCCCGGTCAAGTGGATGGCCTGCTTCGCCATGCTGCTGGGCCGGCTGGAAATCTTCACCCTGCTGATCCTGCTGACCCCGACGTTCTGGCGGCATTGAGCTACAATGGCGGGAAATGGACATTTTGTCGTGCGTATCGGATCGGGGTCAGAGGCTTCGTAGTAGCCCCTCAGGCATCCGCAGGCAGCAGAACGAAGCTCCCGTGTCGGGGTTTCACGGCTCGGAAATCGCGCTCATCCACGGTCAGAATACGCCGGATGCGTAATCGTTCAGCGACCGCCATCACTGCGGCATCGGCCAGACCGAGGTCCAGATCCCGGTAGGCGGCGATGATTTCCCGGCAACGGGTCAGATCGGGCGGCGTCAATGGCTCCAGGGTGAAGGCGCCGTTGATCAGACTCTCCAGAAAATCCAACTCGGCATCCACGCCGAGAAACTCCCGCAGCAGATAATCCAGCTCGCCCAGGATCGCTACCGGAACGAGAATCGCTCCCCGCTCCTGTTCGACAATCCTGCGGACCGCCAGGTGATGGGCATCGTCGGCGTCGAACAGCGCATACAGCCCACCGGTGTCCGCGACCAGGCTCACCGCCGGCGCTGCCGGGCCGCGGAGCGCAGCAGCGCTTCGGCGTCGGTGGAAACATCGCTGCGGCCACTGCGATGCCGCCCGATACCTTCCGGCATCGGGCGGGCGCGTTGCCCGGCCCGTGCCAGGTAAGTATCGAGGGCGGTACGGATGATCTCGGCCTGGCTGCGCTGCTCGACAGCGGCCAGTTGACGGATGGCGAGCACGGTTTCCTCGTCCAGGTAGACGGTGGTGCGTTGCATGAAACCCTCTCAAGTCGAATTGTTGAATAACATATACGTTACCATATATTGTTCGCATCCGATCTTGCTGAACACGGTATTGAGTTATACTTTTGCAAAAGGACATTTCGGCCATGCTGGACTGACAAGATGGAATGCCCTCGCTGTGGATGTCTGACCCGCGAGGACGCCGCGTTCTGTGACGAATGTGGTGCGGTTCTGATCGCCCCGGACAAGTCCGAGGACGCCTTCATCGGCCGCCGGGCCGAACTGACCGCGCTGGAGGCCGCGCTGGAGCGGACGCTCGCCGGCCAGGGCCGGATACTGCTGCTCAGCGGCGACCCCGGTATCGGCAAGACCCGTACCGCACAGGAACTCGCTAGCCGCGCCCAAGAACAAGGACTGTGCGTACTCTGGGGCCGCTGCTACGAGGAAGCGGGCGCGCCGCTGTACTGGCCCTGGCTGCAACTGCTGCGGGGCTGGCTGGAGGACGCCGACGGCAACACGCTCGCCGAGGTAATGAGCGATGCCGCCGGGATGATCGCCGAACTGCTGCCGGAGCTGCGCCAGCGGCTAGCCGATCCGCCCTCCCCGCTACCCGTCTCCGATCCGGCGCAGGCCCGCTTCCGGCTGTTCGACGCCATCACCCGGTTCTGGCAACGGGCCGCGCAACGCCAGCCCCTGGTGCTGATCCTGGACGATCTGCACTGGGCCGATACCGCCTCGCTCAAGCTGCTGGAATTCCTGGCCCGGGAGCTGACCGCCACGCCCTTGCTGCTGCTGGGCGGTTTCCGCGAACTGGAACTGCACCGTCGGCATCCCCTGTCCGACACCCTGGCCACCCTGTCCCGCCTGCCCCACTGCCAGCGCATGCCACTGGGCAGCCTGTCGCGCGACGAAACCAAGCAGTTCCTGGGCACGCTGGCCGGCACGCTACCGGTGGCCGCCGTGGTCGCGGCGGTCTACCAGCACAGTGAGGGTAATCCGCTGTTCCAGCGCGAGCTGATCCGCCATCTGCTGCAGGAAGGGCTGCCCGAAGACGGGAGGCTGCCCAGCATCCCAGTCGGTATCCGCGAAGTCATCGGTCAGCGTCTGAACCGCCTGTCCGAGACTTGCAACCGGGTGCTGGGCATGGCCGCGGTGATCGGTCGGCGCTTCGAGCTGGAACTGCTCACCGGTCTGGACGAGACGCTGAGCGAGGCCGAGTTGCTGGATGTACTGGACGAGGCGCTGAACGCGCACATCATCGAGGAACTGCCGCAGCCGGGTCGGTTCCAGTTCAGCCATGCCCTGATCCGCGAGACTTTGTACGAGGAACTGTCGGCCACCCGCCGGCTGCGCTTGCACCAGCGGGTCGGGGAGCGGCTGGAGATGATGCACCGGCACGATCCACAGCCCTATCTTCCGCAACTGGCCTATCATTTTGCCCAGGCGGCACCCACCGGCACGGCCGAACGGGCGATCGACTACGCGGAACGCGCTGGCGAACGCGCCGACACCCTGCTGGCCTACGAGGAGGCGGTGCATTTCTATCAGTTGGCCTTGCAGCTGCAGGAGCACTATTCCCCGCAGGACGCCGAACGCCGTTGCCGGCTGCTGCTGGCCCTGGCCGATGCCCTCAACCGTGCCGGCGCCAGTGTCGATGCGCAAGACACTTATCTGCAAGCCGCCGAGCTGGCTCGCTCACTGGATCTGACCGCGTGGTGGGCTGTCGAAACGTTCGCTCGCATCGCGCTGGGTTTCGAGAATGCCGGCTGGAGGATCGGCCATTCCGGCGTGCGGGCCATCGATCTGCTGGAAGAAGCGCTGGCCCGGCTGCATGCTGAAGAGGAACGCCTGCGGGCCGAACTGCTGGCGGCATTGTGCCGGGCCCACATCTACTGCGACCAACCGCAACAGGCCAACACCGCCTTCCGGCAAGCGGTCAGGCTGGCACGCCGACTGAATGAACCGCGCACGCTGTTCAATGCCCTGAGCGCCATCGTCCCGGCCCGCCATTGGCCGGAGCAGCTCGAAGAGCGCCTGGCCGCGGCCCGCGAGGCACTCGATCTGGTCCAGCAGGTCGGTCACCCGGAATGGGCGGTGGGTCAGCTCACCGGCTGGTATTTCGGCGATCTGATGGAATACGGCGATGTCGAGACCGCGCGCCGGGTGCTCGACCTTCATCTGCGCGTGGTCGAAACGTTCCGTGAGCCCTTTCTCCAGACTGTCGCTCTCAGCGCCAAGACGCTGTTGGTGCTCCATCAGGGCCGGTTCGCCGAGGCCGAACGGCTGGCCCGGGAAACCATGTCGGTAGCCCGGCGCTTTTCGCCGGTCCACGCCGAGGGGGTGTATGGCGTGCACATGTTCACCCTGCGCCGCGAACAGGGCAAGCTCGGCGAACTGCTGCCGGTGCTGAAACAATTTGTCCGGGACACGCCCGAAACCGCCACCTGGCGACCGGGTCTGGCGCTGGTGTACGCCGAGTTGGGCCTGACCGAAGAGGCCCGCGCCGAATTCGAGATCCTGGCCGCCGACGACTTCGCCGCCATTCCCCACGACGCCGTGTGGTCGACCAGCATCACCTATCTGGCCGAAGTCTGCGTTCAGCTGGACGATACCGAACGCGCAGCGACGCTATACCAGCGCCTGCTACCCTATGCCGGGTGCAACCTCGTCACCGGGGCTCACACGGTCTGCTACGGTTCGGCGGACCGGTTGCTGGGCATGCTGGCGATGACGCAGCGACAGTGGGAGCAGGCCGAGCGCCATTTCCAGGCCGCCCTGGCCATGGACGAGCGCACCGGCGGTAGGCCCTGGCTGGCCCACAGCCAGTATCGATATGCCGATCTGCTGATCCGTCGCCGCGTCGTGCTGACCCAAGAGCAGGTGACCGCGCTCGCGCTCTGGACGATCCATACGCACGCGATCGACGCGGCCTACGTGACGCCGTACATCTTCCTCAACTCCCCCGTGA
>CAYMHN010000337.1:0-4609 GCA_964390235.1 uncultured Candidatus Competibacteraceae bacterium | reverse complement strand
CCGCGCCCTCCAGCAGACCGACATCAAGCGCCGACTGGCTTTCTCCACGATCAGCCAGGTGTCCTATATCACGCTGGGCGTGGCGGTGGGCTCACCGCTGGCGACCATCGGCGGACTGGTGCATCTGGTGCATCAGGGCCTGATGAAGATCACCCTGTTCTTCTGCGCCGGCAATTACGCCGAGACTCTTGGCATCCATCGCGTCGATCAGCTGAACGGGGTGGGGCGGCGCATGCCCTGGAGCAGCGCGGCCTTCACGGTGGGCGCT
The DNA here is from genome assembly GCA_964390235.1 of uncultured Candidatus Competibacteraceae bacterium. Taxonomy (GTDB): domain Bacteria; phylum Pseudomonadota; class Gammaproteobacteria; order Competibacterales; family Competibacteraceae; genus CAYMHN01. The sequence continues at coordinate 4,341 of CAYMHN010000337.1, read as the reverse complement.
TTCGGCATGATCGGGGTGCCGCCGGTGGCCGGCTTCATCTCCAAATGGTATCTGGGACTGGGAGGGCTGGAGGCAGGCAAGTTCTGGGTGGTCGGCGTGCTGGTCACCAGCACCTTGCTGAACGCGGCCTATTTCCTGCCGCTGCTGCACCGCATCTGGTTCCAGCCACCGCCCGAGCGCTGGCCGGCCGAGCGCAGCTTCGGCCGCCATGAAACCCGGCTCAGTCTGCTGCTGCCGGCGCTGTTCACCGCACTGGTCTCGCTGGGCGCAGGACTGCTGGCTGGCATGCCGTTCAGTCCGCTGTCCTGGGTCACGGTTATCGTCAGTCGGGAGTATGGATGAGCTGGCTTAACCTGTTCGTGCCGCTGGCGCCGCTGTTGCTGGCCTTGCTGCTGTTCGCGCCGGGCTGGTCGGAGCGGGCATGGGCGCTGCTGCCCTGGGCCGCCGCTCCGCTGCTGGCCTTGCTGCTGCTGGATGCGGGGGTGCTGGAACTGCCCTGGCTGTTCCTGGGTACCCGGCTGGGTTTGGACGCCACCTCCGCCCCGTTCGCCTGGCTGGCCACGGTGGCCTGGACCGCCGCTGGCTGGTTCGTTCATCAAATGTTGTCCGACGATCCTCACCGGACCCGCTTCGCCCTGTTCTGGCTGCTCACCCTGTGCGGCAATCTCGGGGTATTTCTGGCCCTGGACATGGCGAGTTTCTACTTCAGCTACGCGCTGATGACGTTTTCCGCCTACGGTCTGGTATTGCACGAGGGAACGGAGGACGCCCGGCGGGCCGGGCGTATCTACCTGATCCTGGCCCTGATCGGCGAAGGCTGTTTGATCGCCGGCCTGGTGATGCTGGCCGCGCTGTTCGGCAACGCCGATCTGCGCGAACTCCACACCGCGCTGGCCGCCGTGCAGAATCCGCTGCTGCCCGCAGCCTTGCTGTTCACCGGTTTCGCCATCAAGGCCGGCCTGGTGCCACTGCACGTGTGGTTGCCGCTGGCCCATCCGATCGCGCCGATTCCGGCCAGCGCCGTGCTCAGCGGGGTGATCATCAAGGCCGGCCTGATAGGCTGGCTGCGCTTCATTCCGGTGGGCGAACTCGGTATGCCGGACGCGGGCTATCTGATCGTGGCACTGGGACTGCTGACCGCCTTCTATGCGGTGGGCGTCGGCCTGGCCCAGTCCCGGGCCAAGACCGTGCTGGCCTATTCCAGCGTCAGCCAGATGGGCTTGATGACGGCCCTGTTCGGCCTGGGGTTGGTTCACCCCCTGGCCTGGCCGCTGCTGTTCGCGGTGCTGGGCGTATTCGTGCTGCACCACGGGCTGAACAAGGCGGCCCTGTTCCTGGCCATGCGCATGTGCAGCGACGGCGGCAGCGGCACCCGGATGGGCTTGCTGCTGGGTGCACTGGCCCTGACCGGGGCGCCGCTGACCAGCGGGGCGGTGGCCAAGACCCTGTACAAGACGCAGGTCGAGATCATCGGCGCGCCGGACCTGCTTCCCGTGCTGCTGGTGCTCAGCTCGGTGGCCACCGGCTGTCTGATGGCGCGACTGCTGTATCTCGCCTGGCCGCAGCGGCGGGAGCCCGCGCCGGTCTCGCTGACGATCTGCTGGTGGTCGTTGCTGGTGCTGGCCGCCATCCTGCCCTGGTGGTGGGCCTGGCGCACCGGCCCGGTGGAACTGAGCTATACCATAACGCCATCCGGTCTATGGGCCAGTCTGTGGCCGGTGCTGGCCGTGGTCGCCCTGGCCCTGGCCGTCTGGCGCTGGCTGCGGCGCGCCCCGCATCTGCCGGAGGGCGATCTGCTGGTGATCTACGAAGCGTTGCTGCGTCCGCTGCGGGGCTTGCTGGCGCAACCCGCTGATCTGCCGCGGCTGCGGCCACTCGGCCAGCGCTTGCGCACGCCCTCGCTGCTGAGCGGTTCGGAAAGGCTGCTGCTGCGCTTTTCCAGCACCGGACTGGTGTTGCTGCTGCTGGGATTGGCCTTGACCCTGGCCTTGCTGCTGGGTTGACCATCGTGCATCGCGTTCCAGCCCGCTGTCTGGAGCGAGAGATCGAGATCAAGAAGAGCCGTTTCATCGCCCGGGTGGCGCCGGTCGCCAGCCGCGAGCAAGCCATGGCCGTGGTGGCCGAAGCGATAGCGGAGCACCCCGACGCGCGTCACCACTGCTGGGCCTATCTGATCGGCGATCCGGAGCGCGATGCCAGCGCGGCCATGAGCGACGATGGCGAGCCTTTCGGAACCGCCGGCCGGCCGATACTGAACGTGATCCGGCACAAGGGGCTGGGCAATCTGATCGTGGTGGTGGTTCGCTACTTCGGCGGCATCAAGCTGGGTGCCGGTGGCCTGGTGCGGGCCTATGCCGGCGCCACCGAAGCGGTGCTCTCGGCGGTGCCGGTGGTCGAACACCGGCCGATGATCGCGGCGAGCCTGGTTCTGGATCATGCCAAGGAGCAGGCGGTACGGCACTGGGTAGCGCAACACGGGGGGAGCATCGATAGCGTGGACTATGGCCAGCAAGTGACCCTGCGCCTGATTGTGCCGGAGGAGGTCCTGAACGAGCTGAAGGCTTTTTGTGGCGCCCGGGGGGTCCGGTGCGATCGGGTCTGATGCAAGCCGTCCAAAAACGAAAAAGCCGGCTGGCGCCGGCCTGAATCCATGTATCTATGTGTTGTTGTTAGTCTGGTAGGCGCGATTGGACTCGAACCAACGACCCCCACCATGTCAAGGTGGTGCTCTAACCAGCTGAGCTACGCGCCTGAAAGCTTGGATTTGGCGATTCTACAGGCTTTCGAGCGCTTGTCAATGCGGTTCGCGATCCCCCGCAGGGCGATCGCGCTATGTGGGCACGGGACCGAGATACCCCGGATCGGTCTTGTAGGAGCGCCGTCCCGGCGCGATAGCTCGTCCCGGCACGGTCCGCCGCGCGGCCGCACCATCCATCGGCCCGGGACGTGCCTCCTACATAGCGCGATTGCTAAAGGGGTAGGCAGGCCCCTCGGATGCGCTATGCTGATGGACGACAACGCTTATCGATCGACGGCATCACGCGGCGCATGAGCGGTGCTTCATCGCCAACTCGGTTAAGACCGAGATCCACTGCGAACCGGTATATCCGGATTCCGCCACCGGGAGGTGACTGACCACCCCTTGTTGGTCGAGATCTTCACTCCACGGCCAGGGACGCTGACGGGCTGGTGTTCGCCTCCGGTATCGGGCTACTCGGGCGGCCACGGAGCGCTGTGAACGCACCGTCCGCAAGCGGCGGAATCCTGGTGTCGCCGGGTCCGGCGTGCTAGATTCGCTCGCAACCAATCAAGGGAGGCTTCATGGCCGTGCTGCTCGGCGCCATCGCCGACGATTTCACCGGTGCCACCGATCTGGCCAACAACCTGGTTCGCAACGGCATGCGCACCGTCCAGCTCATCGGTGTGCCAGCGCCGGATTTCGCCCCCGGCGATGCCGAGGCCCTGGTGGTGGCACTCAAGTCCCGCACCGCGCCGGTGACCGAGGCGGTGGCTGACTCGCTGGCGGCGCTGACCTGGCTGCGCGCGGTCGGTTGTCGGCAGTTCTTCTTCAAGTACTGCTCCACCTTCGACTCCACGACTACGGGTAATATCGGGCCGGTGGCCGATGCCCTGCTCGCCGCCCTGGGGCATGATTTCGCCATCGCCTGTCCGGCTTTCCCGGACAATGGGCGCACCGTTTATCAGGGCCATCTGTTCGTCGGCCGGGTACCGCTCAACGAGAGCGGCATGCGGGATCACCCGCTCACCCCCATGACCGACGCCAATCTGGTCCGGGTGCTGGGACGGCAGACCGGCGGCCGGGTCGGGTTGGTGGATTACGGGATGCTGCGTGGCGGGGTGGCTGGAGTGCGCGCGGCTCTGGACGCGTTGCGCCGTGACGCGTACCGCTACGCCATCGTCGATACCCTGGACAACGATCATCTCCGGCTGCTGGCCGAGGCGGTGGCTGATCATCCGCTGATTACCGGTGGTTCGGGGATCGCCATCGGCTTGCCGGAGAACTTCCGCCAGGCCGGATTGCTGGCGGAGCGCGACGATGCCGGCGAATTGGGGTGTTTCGACGGCCCGGCGGCCGTGGTTTCGGGCAGCTGTTCGCGGGCGACCCTGGCGCAAGTGGCCTGGATGAAGGATCGCTGCCTGGTCTACGCCATCGATGCCGAGGCCTTGGCCGAGGGTCGCGATCCGGTGGCCGAGGCCCTGGATTGGGCCGAGCGCCATCTGGACCAGGGGCCACTGTTGATCTACTCCAGCGCCGCGCCCGAAGTCGTGCGCGCGGTGCAGGCGCGCCAATCGGAAGAGCGTCGTGTAGGGAAAGAGTGT
>CAYMHN010000336.1:0-4612 GCA_964390235.1 uncultured Candidatus Competibacteraceae bacterium | reverse complement strand
GGGTTTCTGCTGCTCGGTGCCCTGCTCGCGGCGACCGGCGTCATGCTGGGGGCGTTCGGCGCGCATGCCCTGCGCGACCGGCTGTCACCGGAGCTGATGGCGGCCTTTCAGACCGCCGTGCAGTATCACTTCTTTCATGCGCTCGGCCTGCTGGCCGTGGGGCTGTTGCTCTTGCAGTGGCCGGATGCCGGCGGGGTACGGGCCGCCGGTTGGCTGCTGCTGCTCGGCATCGTGCTGTTCTCGGGGAGTCTGTATCTGCTGACCCTGACCGGTCAGCGCTGGCTGGGCGCGGTGACGCCGTTCGGCGGCACCGCGTTCATCGCCGCCTGGCTGGTGCTGGCCTGGAGTATCTGGCGCGGCGTTTGAAGCCGGGGTTCAGGCCACGGCCACTCTGGCTCCCGTGCGGGCGGCCTCGATGGCGTGCTCGATCTGGCCGAGCCCTTGTTCCAACGGTACGCTACACTCCCGGCAGTCGTCCGAACCAACAATAAGCTCACGGGTAAACCCATGTCATCATCGCTTGCTTCCCTGGATTACCGCTTCAGCCCCGCTCAGGCGGTGATCGGCGCCCAGATGCTGTTCGTCGCCTTCGGCGCCCTGGTACTGGTGCCGCTGCTGACCGGTCTGGATCCCGCCGTCGCCCTGTTCACCGCCGGTGTCGGCACCTTGCTGTTCCAGTTGGTCACCGGCGGGCAGGTGCCGATCTTCCTGGCCTCCTCGTTCGCCTTCATCGCCCCGATCATCTATTCGGTGCAGACCTGGGGTCTGCCGGCCACCTTGTCCGGACTGATGGCGGCCGGCGTGGTCTACATGCTGCTCAGCCTGCTGGTCAAGCTGCGCGGGGTGGATGCCCTGCACCGCCTGCTGCCGCCCATCGTTACCGGACCGGTGATCCTGGTGATCGGCATCGTCCTGGCACCGGTGGCGATCAATATGGCGCTGGGCAAGACCGGCGACGGGGCCGTGCAGCTGATCCCACAGACCACCGCCGCCATGGTCGCCGTGGTATCGCTGGCCACCACCGTGCTCGCCGCCCTGCTCGGCAAGGGCATGCTGCGCGTGCTGCCCATCCTCGGCGGCATCCTCGGCGGCTACCTGCTGTCGCTGGTCCTGGGCCTGGTCGATCTGAGCCCGGTCCGCGAGGCCGCCTGGTTCGCCGTGCCGAACTTCGTGTTTCCGGAATGGCACTGGGGGGCGATACTGTTCATGCTGCCGGTGGCCCTGGCGCCGGCCATCGAGCATTTCGGCGACATGATCGCGATCAGTCGTGTCACCGGGCGCGATTACCTGGAAAAGCCCGGGGTGCACCGCACCCTGCTGGGCGACGGTCTGGCCACCTCGCTGGCCGCGGCGGTCGGCGGCCCGCCCAACACCACCTATTCCGAGGTCACCGGCGCGGTAACCCTGACCAAGGCCTTCAACCCGGCGGTGATGACCTGGGCGGCGCTGACCGCCATCGTGCTGGCTTTCGTCGGCAAGCTGGGTGCGCTATTGCAGACCATCCCGGTGCCGGTCATGGGTGGAATACTGATCCTGCTGTTCGGTGCCATCGCGGTCATCGGCATGAGCGCCACGGCCAAGCTGGGCACCGCCCTGACCGAACCGCGCAATCTGGCGATCAGCGGCATCATCATCGTCTGCGGCATCGGCGGGCTGACCATCAGCGCCGGCGACTTCGCCCTGACCGGCATCGGCCTGGCCGGCGTGCTGGGCGTGCTGCTCAACCTGATTCTGCCCCAGGCGCGGGAACCGAAAGCCGGGATGTGAACCCACGAGCCACTCGCATGACAGCACCTTCTACAACGACCTCGTCGAACGGACCATGGTCGCAGGCACTGAAAACTCGCCGGATCATGGCGTCGGTCGCGCTGTTGCTGGCCGCTCTGGGGCTGGTTGGCCTGTGGCTGTGGACTTCCCATCGGACCGGAGCGCTGCAATTCATGGCGTTTCTGAGCCTGGTCGGGGTCTACCCCTTGACCTATGTCGCCCATCTTGAATTCATCAGCAAGGCCCAGCGCCAGCGGCTGGAGGATGATTTTCGGCTGCTCGGTCTGGAGCAGGAGCACAAGATCAAGGAGACGGTCGAAAAGCTCTACGCGACGGTGTACAGCCCGATCCAGTTCATCGTCTATATCGTCCTGATCGTCATGCTGACCGTGACCGTGCTGTGGGCTTGGTTGAACCGTGCCAGTCTGGGGTTCATCGAGGCCGAGACCATGCGCCTGGTGTTTTTCGCCTACCTCGGGGCTTATGTGTTCTCGGTGCAGGAATTGATCCGCCGCTACAATACCTTCGATCTGCAACCGCAGGTCTACAGCTCGATCCTGGTGCGCATGACGCTGGCGATCCTGATCGTGTTCGTGGGCGTGGAAGTGATCAAGCTCGGCGGCGGCCAGATCGATCCGAACGACCCCAATGCCTGGATCGCGGTGATCGCCTTCGTGATCGGCATTTTTCCCAGCCAGGGCATACGCTGGTTCACCGAACAGGCCAACCGCGTGCTCAACCCCTCGGCGACCTCGCGCAAGGAATTGCCGTTGAACCAGCTGCTGGGCATCAGCACCTGGCACGAGGCGCGCCTGGTGCAAATGGGCATCGACGATGCCCAGAACTTGGCCGCCATCGACATCCGCAAGCTGCTGCTGACCACCCAGTTCGATACCCAGGTCATCGTCAACTGGATCGATCAGGCCATTCTGTATGCCCGCATCGGCGACAAGATCGAGCGATTCCGTGACGCCAAGATCACCAGCTTCCATCAGTATCGCCAAACCCTGGCCAAGCTCGCCCTGAATACCCCGCTGCCACTGCCGGCGGATCAGGAGCAACAGCGCCGGGAGGCCCGCGAACGGCTGGCGCTGGCCCTGGGCATGGTCGATGTCGAGGAACTGGATCGGCTGGGCGACACCTCCGACTCGCCCAATTACATCCACATCGCCGAGTACTACCGCCGAACGGCCAAGGTCGCCCGCCAGCGCGCGCAGCTGGGCATGGAGATCATCATCGGCGCCATCGTCGAAACCGATTATCAGCGCGCCGTGGTGGAGATCGAGGGCCGTTTGCAGGATACTCCGAATGACGCCGAACTGTGGCTCAATCTCGGCATCGCCCGCTATCATCTGGAACAGCCGGCGCAGGCCCTGGCGGCGTATGACCAGGCCATAGCCCTGGACCCCAAGCTGGCGGAAGCCTATTACAGCCGCAGCCTGATCCATGCCCAGAAGCAGGACTACGCCGACGCGCTGCGCGACTGCAATACCGCGCTGGGTCTCAACAGCACCCACGCCAAGGCCTTCAACAACCGCGGCCTGGCCTATCTGAAACAGGGTTATCTGGACCTCGCCATCGGGGATTTCGACCAGGCCGTGGCGCTGGATCGGCGACTGGCCGAAGCCTATCTCAACCGGGGAGTGGCGTATAATGCGCAGAGCCGGTTCGTGGAGGCGCTAGCCGACTTCGAGCGCGCCGGATTGCTGGCCGACGATCTGCCCGAACTCTGGCTGGGCTGGGGCACGGCATTGCTGGGTGTCGAGAACTACCGGGGCGCGATCGACAAGCTGTCCAGAGCCGTGCTGGATGATCCGGAACGGGCGGCCGCCCACGCCAAGCGCGGCTACGCCTATCTCCAGCTCGGCAGGCCGTATTTCCGGCAGGCGCGCAGCGATCTGGAAGCGGCGCTGCGCGTGAATCCGAACCTGGTCGATGCGCTGAACAACCTCGGTCTGCTGGAACGCGCGGAAAACCGACCCGAAGCCGCGCTGGACTATCTGAAAAGAGCGCTCGATCTGGACCCCGGGCAATATATCGCCCGCTTCAGCCTGGCGCTGGTTTATCACCAGCTGGGCCGGATCGACGATGCCAGAACCGAATTCGAGCAGGTACTGGCCTTGGCGCCAACCGATTCCCTGGAAGCCAGGCAGGCGCGCATCCAATTGGCCAATCTGGCCGACACAGAGAGCAACTGAATGAGCAGACCCCGTTCCGGCAACAAAGAACCGACCCGCGATGTCTCCGTCGCTGGTACCGTGCGCTTCGGGGATCGAGCCACCAAGGCCGGCGGCAAGGCCTTTGTCGTCGATACCGGCGGCGGCGCGTTCATCGGGGGTAATGTCGACACTGCGGGGGGTGATTTTGTCGGCCGTGACCGGATCACGCTCACCCGGCAGCAGGACATCACCATGCGGGGGTTTCGGCAACTGCTGAAGGAAATCCGCGAACTGGTCTCCCAAGCCGGCCTGGACCCGAAGTGCATGGGCTATATCGAGGGCGATCTGCAACAGATCGAGCATGAGATCGACAGCGAGCAGCCCTCCGCCCCCATCCTGGTCAACCGGCTGGAAAGCATCACCGGCATCGTGCGCTCCGTCGCCGGATCGACCGAGGCCGGCCGGAACCTGCTGACCCTGCTCAACCAGGGCGCGGCCTGGGCGCGGCAGTTGTTCGGCTCGCCGACCTGACACCGGAACCCGGATTACGCTGCGCTAATCCGGGCTACGGGAAGCTTTCCCCCTGATGGAAGAGCAACAAGTAGGGTGCGTCCCACGCACCATCACGTTCAGTGCGCGGTGCGCACCCTACCGCCTGCGGGGTCTCGATCACCTCAGTAACCAGC
>CAYMHN010000335.1:0-4621 GCA_964390235.1 uncultured Candidatus Competibacteraceae bacterium | reverse complement strand
GTGGTACCGGGCAGCACGCTCGTGCTGACACGCGGCGAGGCGACGGAGATCGTCACCACCGGCCGCCACGACCCCTGCGTCGGCATCCGGGCCACGCCGATCGCCGAGGCCATGCTGGCCCTGGTGCTGATCGATCACTGCCTGCGCCACCGCGCCCAGAACGCCGATGTGCTGCCCTCGCTGACGCCGTTGCCCGCCTTGGCTGCGGAAGACGATCATGACTGAAAGCATCCGCATCCGGCGCGCCGTGGCCGCCGATCTGGACCGCGTCGTGGCCTTCAACCAGGCCATGGCCCGCGAGACCGAGGGCCGGGCACTGGCCGACGAGGTCATCCGCGCCGGGGTCGAGGGGCTGTTCTACGCCCCGCACTACGGGTTCTACCTGGTCGCCGAGGCCGCCGGCCAGGCAGTCGGTTCACTGATGGTCACCTTCGAGTGGAGCGACTGGCGCAACGGCCTGATCTGGTGGATCCAGAGCGTCTACGTGCAACCGGACTGGCGCCGCCACGGCATCTATCGGCGGCTCTACCGGCACGTCAAGCAGCTGGCCGAGGCCCAGGGCTCGGTGCGCGGCTTCCGGCTGTATGTGGAAAAGGACAACGCCATCGCCCAGCGCACCTATGCCAGCCTGGGCATGCGCGAATCGGATTACCGGCTGTTCGAGGAGACCAGCGACTGAGCCATGACCGCCCCCGACATCCTGCTGGTGATGGCCGACCAGCTCACCCCCTTCGCCCTGGGCGGCTACGGCAACCCGGTGGTGCATACTCCGCACAGCGACGCCCTGGCCGAGACCGGGGTGGTGTTCGACGCCGCCTACTGCAACAGCCCGCTGTGCGCCCCGGCGCGGTTTTCGCTGATGGCGGGCCGGCTGGCGTCGCGCATCGGTGCCTACGACAACGCCGCCTATTTCCCGGCCACCGTGCCGACCCTGGCGCATTATCTGCGGCTGCTGGGCTACCAGACCTGCCTGGCGGGCAAGATGCACTTCGTCGGCCCGGACCAGCTGCACGGTTTCGAGGAACGCCTGACCACCGACATCTACCCGGCCGATTTCGGCTGGGTGCCGAACTGGCGCCGGCCGGACGAACGCATAGACTGGTGGTACCACAATATGCTCAGCGTCAAGCAGGCCGGCGTGGCCCGAGATCAGCAACCAGCTGGAGTTCGACGACGAGACCGGCTACCAGGCCTGCCGCAAGCTCCACGACCTGGCCCGCGGCAGCGATGAACGCCCGTTCCTGCTCACGGTGAGCTTCACCCATCCGCACGACCCCTACGCCACCCGCAAGCGTTACTGGGACCTCTACCGGCAGGATCAGATCGACCTGCCGCGGGTGCCAGCGATTCCCTACGAACAGCTCGACCCACACAGCCAGCGGCTGTATCGCGTATCGGACATGGCCGCTATCCGATCACCGAGGCCGACATCCGCAACGCCCGGCGCGCCTATTACGGCAACGTCAGCTATATCGACGAATGGCTGGGCCGGCTGCTGGAGATCCTCGACGCCACCGGCCGGCGCGACAATACCGTGGTGATCTTCACCAGCGACCACGGCGACCTGCTGGGCGAGCGCGGCCTGTGGTACAAGATGAGCTTTTATGAGCCGGCCTGCCGGGTGCCGCTGATCGTCTCGGCCCCGAACCGGTACAAACCGCGCCAGATCGAGCGGCCGGTTTCCCATGTCGATCTGCTGCCCACCCTGATCGAACTGACCGGAATCGCACCGCCATTCGACCCTCCCGACCGGCCCGACGGCCACAGCCTGCTCCCCTGGCTGGACGGCGATGAACCCGAAACACCTACCGAGGTGATCGGCGAATACCTGGGCGAGGGCGCCATCGCCCCGCTGGTGATGATCCGCCGCGACCGCTACAAGTACGTCCATTGCGCCGAGGACCCGCCGCAGCTCTACGACCTGGCGGCCGACCCGGACGAGTTGCACAACCTGGCCGCCGATCCGGATCACGCCGGACTGGCCGGCAGTTTTCGCGACGAGGTATCACGCCGCTGGAACCTGCAAGCTCTCAAGCAGGCGGTGATCGCCGACCAGGACCGGCGCCGGCTGCTGCACCAGGCGCTGACCCAGGGACAGTACACGGCCTGGGATTACCAACCGCAGCAGGATGCCTCGCAACGCTACATGCGCAACCATCTGGACCTGAACGAGCTGGAGTTCAGCAGTCGGTTCCCGCAGGCGCGGGCGGAGGGGGAGTTCGATACTTGATGCAAGCCACACCCGACCGGCTCGCGCGAGAACAAAGTCATCCTTGGGAATGCTCAGCCCAAACGTCTATCGGTGTCGATGCCTTTGTAGTGGTGACAGGGATTGCGCTATATTGCACGAAGTCTTTACCCGGCAAACCGACCCGCGCTCGGTAATGCCGAGTCACCAAGAGACCACCCCATGAATGCTGATCCCGAAGCACTGTTCGAAAAGCTGAAAACCCTGCCACCGCAGCGGCTGGCCGAGGTCGAGGATTTCGTGGATTTTCTCAGAAACCGTGATGAGCGAGCGCGATCCGCAGCCAGCCGCCGCCTCGGTGTAGCGATGGCTAGGCTCGATGCCCTGAACCTGCCGCCATTGACTGCGGAGGAAGTGCACGCGGAAATCAAGGCGGCGCGAGCCACTCGGCGCGCCGCCACCGATGCGGATCGTCGCTGATACCAACACGGTGCTATCCGGTCTGCTCTGGCGGGGGGCACCACGTCGTCTGATCGATGCCTGCCGAGCGCGGAAAGTGATCATCATGACCAGTCCAGCCTTGCTCGCGGAACTGGCAGAAGTACTGACGCGCGACAAGTTCGCCGCCCGCATCCTGCGCGCCGAACTGTCCGCCAAGGCCTTGCTGGAGGACTACGCTGCTATCACGCATGTGATCGAGCCCGCCACGCTCCCGGCGCCCATCTCGCGTGACCCGGACGACGATGAGGTGATTGCCTGTGCAATCGCTGCCCGCGCAGACGCGATTGTCTCCGGTGATTTCGATCTGCTCACGCTTGCAAGCTATCAAGATATCCCGATTCTCACCGTCAATCAGGTGGTCGACAGAATCGAAGCTGGAATCTGAACACGTCATCTCAGCCGCACTCAATCCCCCGCCTCCACCACTCGCCGCAACCGCACCGGCAACCGCTCCCTGAGCGCCTCGCCCAGGCGCTGCTCGTGGCGCTGCCAGACGATGCCCAGGCCGATCACCAGCAGGCCCAGGAACGACAGCAGCACCGGAAACAGCAGGCTGTCGGCGAACACCCGGTAGGACAGATAGCCCAGATAGCTGGCCACGCCCAAGCCGCCGAATACCACGAACACCCGCCGGCGCAGCGCGGTGCCGACCAGCAGCAGGCCGAGGTTGATCAGGCAGTAGAGGAACTTGGCCAGCTCGCTGTCGGATTCGCGCAAGCTGAGCCCGAACCAGAACGCCAGCATGCCGAACAGGTACAGCCAGAAACCGTAATCGGGCCGGCGACCCAGGCGCAGATCGACCGCGAAGGCCAGAATCAGCATGCCCAGCCCGAACCACAGCGAGAAGTCGCGACGCAGCTCCCAGCTCAGTTCCTGGTCGAACAGAAACGGCACCAGGTCCATGCTCAGATACCATAGCGTCACCGCCACCGGCATCAGCAGGAACGGCAAGCGGTAGCGCCAGAACGCGAGCACCGCCGCCGCCAGGGTGGCCAGTTCCATCAGGATCCAGCGCCAGGAAATCCAGGCGTGGTAGTCCCGGTAGACGGCGTCGTCCGGCCAGAATCCCAACCCCTTCTGCAAGCCGTAGACCGCCAGCGGCACCAGGGCCACGGCCAGCGCCGCGGTCAGGCCGGCCGGGATGCGCAGCCCGCGTTGCAGCAGGTATTCGGTCAGCGCCACGGCCAGGACGATATACAGCCCGGCGATCAGCAGTATCCCCCAGCCGCCCAGCAGCTCCCAACCCAGGGTCATGAACACGGTCATGGCGCCGATCGCCATCATGCCGCCCAGATAATAGAGCAGATGGGCGAACTGGAAGCGGGGTTGATCGTCGCCCCGGGTCCGCAGGAACTCCCACAAGCCCTCGACCTGGCGGGTGTCGATCAGACCACGGGTAGCGGCGGCGTCCAGATCGGTGCGGGTGATGCGCATGGTGTCGGGCTCGCAGGTGTCGATGTTGCAAATGTAGCGTAAATTCGCGTGGTAGGCGCTGTCCTTATCGCCTAAACTGAAATACGGGGTCGCCCGACCCGCACAACCATCCCGGAGGAAACTCATGCTCTACTGGCTCAGAAATCTCGGCGCGGGGCTGTTCCTGGCCCTGCTGTTCAGCAGTGTAGGCTCGGCCCAGCCTGGTGCGATCTTCGGCGATCGGGAAATCTTCCACCCGGTCTACGCCACCAACGGCATGGTCGCCACCCAGGAGGCCATGGCCACCCGGATCGGCCTGGACGTGCTGCAGAAAGGCGGCAACGCCATCGACGCCGGGGTCGCGGTCGGTTTCGCCTTGGCCGTCACCCTGCCCCGGGCCGGCAATCTGGGCGGCGGCGGCTTCATGGTCATCCACAGCGCCAGCAGCGGCGAGACGGTGGCGCTGGATTTCCGTGAAACGGCCCCCGCTGCGGCCACCCGCGACATGTACCTGGACGC
>CAYMHN010000334.1:0-4626 GCA_964390235.1 uncultured Candidatus Competibacteraceae bacterium | reverse complement strand
TCGGGGGTGGCATTCTCGATCTCGTTGTGGCTGATGCCGCCCTCGCAGGGCACGAAGATCATGCCGCTGGGAGCGACCCGGGCAAGGTACACGGCATCATGCCCGGCACCGCTGATGATGTCGCGATGGCGGTAACCGGCCTGATCGGCCCCGCGCCGCACCGCCGCCACGCAGTCCTCGTCGAACGGGGTGGCGGGAAACTCCCAGATCTGCTCCAGAGCCAGCTCCAGCCGGGCGGCGCTGGCGATGTCTTGGCAGGCGCGGCGGAGTTCAGCGTCCATGCCAGCCAACCGGTCATCGTCCGGATGGCGGAAGTCGACCGTGAACCAGACTTGGCCGGGGATGACATTGCGCGAGTTGGGGCTGACCGTCAGCATGCCGACCGTGGCGCAAGCATGGGGCTGGAACTCGAAACCGATGCGGTTGACCGCTTCGACCATGCGGGCGGCGCCGACCAGGGCGTCGCGCCGGGTGGCCATCGGGGTCGGCCCGGCGTGGGCCTCCTGGCCGGTGACGGTGATTTCGTACCAGCGTTGCCCCTGAGCGCCGGTAACCACGCCGATGGTCTTGCCCTCGGCCTCCAGTACCGGACCCTGCTCGATATGGGCCTCGAAATAAGCGCCGACGGCATGTTCGGCGGTCGCCGGATCGCCAGCGTAACCGATGCGCCGTAACTCCTCGCCCATGGTCTTGCCGTCCTGGTCCCGCCGGGAATGGCCGTAGTCCAGATCGAATACCCCGGCGAACACCCCGGAGCCGATCATGGCGGGGGGAAACCGGGAACCCTCCTCGTTGGTCCAGGCGACCACTTCCAGCGGCGCTTCGGTCTGGTAGCCGACATCGTTCAGGGTGCGGATGACTTCCAGTCCGGCCAGCACTCCGTAGGCCCCGTCGAACTTGCCGCCGGTGGGCTGGCTATCCAGATGGCTGCCGGTGAGGATGGCGGGCAGGTCGTTGTTGCGGCCCGGCCGGCGGGCGAAGATATTGCCCATGGCATCGATACTGACGGTGCAACCGGCCTCCTGGCACCAGCGCACGAACAGGTCGCGACCTTCGCGGTCCAGGTCGGTCAGCGCCAGCCGGCATACGCCACCCTTGGGGGTAGCGCCGATGCGGGCCAGTTCCATCAGGCTCCGCCACAGTCGTTCGCCGTCGATGTGCAGATTATGCATGATTTCTCCCGGTGGATTGCGGAAGTCCGGTGGATTGCAAAAGTATAACGCGTCAGTCTTCGGTCGCGGCGGGTTCGAGCCGGTAACCATGCTGGTAGACGGCCTTCAGCCGCCAGCCATTGGCTGGCCGCAGCGCCAGCTTCTGGCGTATCCGGCTCATATGGGTATCGACGGTGCGGGTGTTGATCTCCGGACTCAGACCCCAGACGCTCTCCAGAATCAGGCCGCGCGACAGCAGGCGGCCGGCACTGCGGAACAGCAACAGGGTTAGATCGAACTCCTTGTGGGTCAGCTCGATGGGCTGGCCGCGCAGCCGAATGTTGCGGGTGTGGGTATCGATCCGGTAGTCGCCGAATTCCAGCACGTTCTGGCCGGTTTCGGGCGGGTTGCTGCGGCGGCTGACGGCGGCGATCCGCGCCAGCAGTTCCCGGCGCTGGACGGGTTTGGTCATGTAGTCGTCGGCACCGGATTCCAGTCCCTGGACGATATCGCTGTCGGCATTCTTGTTGGTGACGATGATGACCGGCAGCGTCCAGCTGATCTGTTCGCGGATCCAGCGCAGCAGGTCGAGCCCGTCGATATCCGGCAGCAGCCAGTCCAGGATGATCAGATCGATGTCACCCTTGCGCAGGGACCGGATCAGCGCGGTGCCCGTAGGAAAGGTGAGGCAGGTATGCCCGGCGTCACTCAACCAGCCCGCAAACAGGGTTGCGGTAGCGTCGTCATCCTCTACCAGTGCGATCTGCAAGGCAGTTGTCCTTTATGGTGAACGCAACACTTTTGCAATTTTGCCACAGATCTGTATCATTGACACCAGGATCATATTTTTTTGATACATACTCTGCGTTCATTGCATTATACTTGCAAACAGGTCTACTCGCTCGGGCGGACAACAACGGTGTCGCCGAATTATCGATTCAACAACTGGCCGATTCAACAACTGGATACTGTCAACGACTGTGATCTCCTGGAGGTTATGCATCATGCAAAACAAACTTAGCAAATTGAGTATGGGTCTGGCTGCCTCGGCGCTGCTGTTCGCGGCTACGCCGACCATGGGTTTCGCCCAAGAGCCCGGCTATCTGGGCTCCGCATCCGGCGGTGCGGTTCGTGACCCCTTCGGGGTCTGCCTGCGCTCGCCGGGCGGTGCCATGATCGCCGAGTGCATGCCGGCCGTGGCAACGGTCGAGCCCGAACCGTCGGTGATGATGATGAGCCTCGGGGCCGACGCCAACTTCGACTTCGACCGGTCCAACCTGAGACCAGAGGGTCAGACGGCTCTGCGTAATCTGGCCAGGGAAATGGAGCAGGTACAGGTTCGTTCGATCGATATCGTTGGTCATACCGACAGCATCGGTAGCGAACAGTACAACCAGGGTCTGTCCGAGCGGCGGGCTCAGAGTGCGGCCAACTTCCTGATCGCCGAGGGTGTCAACCCGAACCTGATCACCACCCGGGGCGAAAGCTTCCGTCAGCCGATCGCGCCCAATACCACGCCGGATGGCAGGGACAATCCCTCCGGTCGTGCTCAGAACCGTCGTGTCGATATCTCGGTCGATGCCGAGGCTCGTCAGTAAGCGGTTCAAGGCCATACCAGAACCCCGGCCCGGCGCCGGGGTTTTTTATGGGCATTGGTTTCTTCAAGGCCACTTGCCGGGTTCGATGCCCGGCAGGTCGCCGATCGGCGGAACGGCCGCCGGGCGCAGGCTCAGCCGACTGGTGGCGCCCAGCAGGCGGTTCAGCAGGGGGCGATGACCGCGGAAGCTGACTTCGAACAGTTCGGCTTCCTGACTGGCTGCCAGCAGATAGTCATCGCTGGTGTGCAGTTCATCGATCAGACCCAGATCCCGGGCACGGGTGCCATACCAGAACTCGCCGGTGGCTACCCGCGCCATGTCCAGCACGGGTCGGTGTTCGGTGACAAAGCGCTTGAACAGCTCATGGATCTCGTTCAAGTCCTCCTGGAACTTGGCGCGCGCCTTGTCGGTGGTTTCGCCGAACAGGGTCACGGTGCGCTTGAATTCGCCGGCCGTGAACTGCTCGAAGTCGATGGCGTTCTTTTTCAGCAGGCGGTGAAAATTGGGCAACTGGGCGACCACGCCGATCGAGCCGACGATGGCGAACGGGGCCGCCAGGATGCGATCAGCGACACAAGCCATCAGATATCCGCCACTGGCCGCGACCTTATCGATCACGACCGTCAAGCGGAGTCCCTTGGCCTTGAGCCGCAGCATCTGCGAGGCCGCCAACCCATAGCCGTGGACCACCCCGCCGGCGCTTTCCAGCCGCACCACGACCTCGTCACCGGCTTCGGCCACGGTCAGAACGGCGGTGATCTCCTCACGCAGCGCGCTCACCGCCGTGGCCCGGATATCGCCGTGGAAGTTCAGCACGAAAACCCGCCGCTTGCGGCTGTCGTCTCGGTGTTTGGCGCGTTTGCGTCGGCTGCGCAGCAGTTGGCGCCGAGCCCGCCGCGGTAGCATGGTGGCCTTGATGGTCATGGCCATGTCTTCGTAACGGCGATTGAGATGCTTGACCTCGATCCGGTCCTTGCCGGTCTGGCTCTGGCTGCGCTGCGACAGCCCGATCAGCCCGGCGCCGATGATCAGTACGGCTGCCACCACGGTCAGGGCCTTGGCCAGAAACAGGCCGTATTCACCGATTAACTCCACTTGCGGACTCCTCAGCTCAATCCGCTGGCGAGTCTAGCACGCCCGCGGGAGGGGAGCAGTCAGCGGATGATAGCCTCGGCATTACGTCCGGCTATGCGTTACAATCGAGTTGCTGTGACGGTCAAGGGAACAGGGTGCGAGACCCTGGCTGTTCCCGCAACTGTAAGCGGCGAGCCAGCGCTCATCGAGGCCACTGGGTAACCGGGAAGGCGAGCGCCGGGCAGCGACCCGCAAGCCAGGAGACCTGCTGTCGCGGCGTTCTTGCCTGGCGAACGGGAGCTTTCGCGATGAACGAGGGTGGTGGACTGCGATTCGGGCTGGCGCTGGCCGGCTCGCTGGTTTTGCATGCCGCGATCTGGTGGGTGCAGCCCGCTCAACCCCCCCGGATCGCGTATGACGAGCGGCCGTTGCAGCTGAGCCTGCTTCAACCCGGGGTTACGGAAGCGCCGCCGACGGAATCCGCGCTAGCCGAGCCGGATCCTGCCGAATCCCCGCCGGTGGTGGAAACCCCCGATCCGGCCGTGAACCGGCCGCCGATCGAGACCGCGCCTCGGCAGCCGGTTCGGTCCTCACCTGTTGACCGGCCCGAACCCGTGCCCCGGCAACCGACCCGGCCGGCAGCCCTCCCGACGCCACCGACCGAGACCTCCGCCAGCGCGGTTCCCGCATCGTCGGCAGCCGCCAGCGAGACGGTTCCCGCGCAGGTGCTGGCCAATCCCAAGCCACAGTACCCGCGCCAGGCCCGGCGGCGCGGTCTGGAAGGGCAGGTGTTGCTGGTCGTC
>CAYMHN010000333.1:0-4626 GCA_964390235.1 uncultured Candidatus Competibacteraceae bacterium | reverse complement strand
TGACTTACCAGGCAATCGGGCCAAAACACCGGGGTTGGCTGACAAAGATGGGCTAAGAGGCGAGCATCAACGATTTCTGCCTACCAAACTGGCAATGACCGATGCGGCCTTCGACGTGCTTCTGGAGACGGGGGTCAACATCTCCCCGTTGCCGGTATGGCTCGATGAGTGGGAACACCCGGAAAGCTACCCGAACCCGGCCTTGCTGCGCAAGATCGCCGAAGAGGGGGTCAGGCTGTGAGCGACCGACTGACCCCCGATGCCCTGATGGCGAAGGCTGATCGTGCGTGCCAGTCGCGATTGATGC
The DNA here is from genome assembly GCA_964390235.1 of uncultured Candidatus Competibacteraceae bacterium. Taxonomy (GTDB): domain Bacteria; phylum Pseudomonadota; class Gammaproteobacteria; order Competibacterales; family Competibacteraceae; genus CAYMHN01. Next base: position 4,319 of record CAYMHN010000333.1, on the reverse strand, counting down.
GGTTCGTTCCTCACCAGCATCCTACGACTCGGACCTTGGGCGATTTCCTGGAAAAAATATCCCGCCCTTGTTTCTCCCCTGACGGGAGGACAAACAGCAGGCTGCGCACTCGCCGCGTGAGTTCCTGCGTCACATTGGCCAGAAATCACCGAGGATTTGCTCGGCGTCCCACGGGCAGCGCTCCGGGAAGGTGTCGTAATCGTAGGGGGTCTCGGCGACAGCGAGGTCGACGGCGTCCGGGTAGGCGTCGGCAATGAATTCGCTGAGCAGGGGCCGCAGACTCGGGTTGTCGCCCAGCAGCCTGGAGATGGACCTGCGCTGGGTGTTGATGGTGGCCCGCCAGGACTTGCGGTCCGGATAGTCCGGCTGGTACCGCCACTTGAGCAGATGCCCCAGCAGCACGGCCAGACGTGACTCCAGCGCACGCCTTTCCCGCTTTCCCAAATCCTCGATCTCCTCGGCAAGGTGCTGGATGTCGAGTTGCGAGAACCGGCCACTGCGCAGCAGTTGTGCCTGTTCCCTGGACCAGGCGCAGAAGTCGCTGTCGTAGTTGGTGCTCATGGGAACGATGCCGATGCCCGCTTCATGCTGGTATCAATGGAGGGAAATTCCAATCTGTTCCAGGCATTATCTTGTGCCCGGATGGACCGGTCAAGCATGTACCCGCAGGCCGAATCGCGATGAAGTGCGGTGTCGGCTCCGACCAATGAAATTGGCAGATTACCTCCAGGTATCCCCCATCAGCAGCGTTCTGTGCTAGCCTCTACCACGCATAACAAACAGGCAAATATTGGAGGAAATACAACCATGCGCATGATTCGTTCCCTGCTTGTGGCCGCTACCGTGGTGGCCATGCCGGCTGGTTTCGCCCAGCAGCAGCTGTCCATCGCCACCGGCGGTACTGGCGGCGTCTACTATCCCTACGGCGGCGGTCTGGCCGAACTCATCAACCGACACATCGACGGCTATTCGGCCGTGGCCGAGGTGACGGGGGCCTCGGTCGAGAACATGGGGCTGATTTTCCGGGGCGATTCCGATTTCGCCTTGGTGCTGGCCGATACCGCCTATCAGGCCTGGTCCGGCACCGGCGCCTTCGAAGGGCGACAGATCGCCAATACCCGGGCCATCGCCTCCATCTACCCCAATGCGGTGCAGATCGTGACCCTGGCCGATTCCGGCATCACCTCCTTGCAGGATCTGCGCGGCAAGCGGGTATCGGTCGGAGCGCCGGGCAGCGGTACCGAAGTGAACGCCAGAGTCCTACTGGAAGCCAACGGCATCAGCTACGACGACATCAGCGTGCAGCGGCTGAACTTCAACGAGACCGCCGACGCGCTACGCGACGGCGACATCGACGTCGGCTTCTGGAGCGTCGGCCCGCCAACCAGCTCCATCCTCAACCTGGCGGCCACCCGCGATATTCGGCTCATCGCGCTCAGCGACGAGGAAATTGCCCGGGCGGACGAGGCCGACCCGATATTCGCCCCCTACACCTTGCGGGCCGGGATCTACGACGGGGTCGAGGAACCGGTGCCCACCATCAGCATCCCCAATGTGGTCGTCACCAATGCGGATCTCGACGACGAACTGGCCTATCAGGTCACCAAGGCGCTGTTCGAATTCACCGACGAATTGATCGCCATCCACCCGGCGGCCAACGACACCACGGTGGAATTCAGTCTCGAGTCCACCCCGGTACCGTTCCACCCCGGCGCCATCCGCTACTACGAGGAGATCGGCGCGACCGTACCCGACGCCTTGCGGCCCTGATGGTATGGCCTGGCGAGCCTGGCTGCTGCCGGCCCTGCTGCTGGTGCAGCCGGCCATCGCCGGGCCTGGCCAGGTGCAGGTGGTGAGAGCCGGTGGCGAGGTGCTCGCCGGGTTCCCGGTCATGCCGGGTGATCGCTGGTGCCTGATCTGGAATCACTCGGTCGCCGGCTTCGAGGTCCGTGACTGCTATATCTACCGGAAGGGGCGGATGCTGCTGGAGCGCAGCCATCAGCCGGATTTCGCCGCCGGCCTGGGCCATGTACCGGGCCGTGGCGTTCAGACCCCGGATGGGGCAGGGGGATACTGGATCGAGCGCATCGACGAACCGGTACCGGACAACCGCTATGTGCTGCGGGTCGGCTCGGCGGCCGTCGATCACCGTCTGGTGGCGGACGAGATCGAGATCCCGCTCAGCGCAGCGGCCGCTGGCGAGGCGGTGATGATCCGCCTGCTGGCGGAGCCATAGAACTCACCATGACAAGGTAAACCCATGGATCTGCCGTCTGTCGAACCACCCGGTGCCGCTGCGCGACTCCAGCCCCGTGCCGTGCTGTGGCTGATTACCCTGGTCGCCGTAGGCCTGTCCCTGTTCCAGCTCTACGCCGCCGGGATCCAGCCCCTGGGGCTGTTCTACCAACGCAGCATCCATCTGGCGCTGATCATGATGCTGGCGTTTCTGATCTTTCCGGTGTGGGGGCCGAACCGGCGGCGGGGCATTATCGGGGGGATCATCGACACGGTGTTCTTCGCCGGTGCCTTTCTGACCGGGTTCTACCTGTCCTTCTATCTGGATGAGATCATCGCCCGGGCCGGCTTCTGGAACCAGACCGATATCATGGTCGGCTGCATCGCCGTGGTGACCGTGCTGGAGGCCAGCCGCCGGGCGGTGGGACTGGGCATGACCATCATCGGGGCGCTGGCCATCGTCTATGCTTTCGCCGGACCGCGCGGGGAACTGCCTTGGCTGGCCGACTGGATGCCGGGAATCATGGCCCACCGGGGCTACAATCTGGACCGCGTGGTGGGCCAGCTCTATCTCGGTCAGGAGGGGCTGTTCGGCCTGCCCCTGGGGGTGGCGGCGACCTTCATCTTCGTATTCGTGCTGTTCGGCGCTTTTCTGGAAATCACCGGGGCCGGCAAGTTCTTCATCGACATGGCCTATGCCGCCACCGGTCGCCAGCGCGGCGGGCCGGCCAAGGCTGCGGTACTGGCTTCGGCCGGCATGGGGTCGATTTCCGGCAGCGCCATCGCTAACGTGGTCACCACCGGGGCCTTCACCATCCCCTTGATGAAACGGCTGGGCTACCGGCCGGCCCAGGCCGGCGGCATAGAGGCGGCCGCCAGTACCGGTGGCCAGATCATGCCGCCACTGATGGGCGCTGGCGCCTTCCTGATCGCGGAATACACCCGGGTGCCGTATCTGGAGGTGGTCAAGGTCAGCGTGCTGCCCGCATTGATGTATTTCGCCACCGTCTACCTGTTCGTGCACATCATCGCGCTGAAGCAAGGCATGCAGGGCATGTCGGCCTCGGAACTGCCCTCGGTGCGCCAGGTGATGCGCGACGGCTGGCATTTCATCCTGCCACTGGCGGTGCTGGTCTACCTGCTGGTGATGAACATGTCGCCGATGCGGGTCGGCTTCTACGCGGTGATCAGCGTCGTGGCGGTGGCGGTGCTGCGTTATACCGTGTGGTTTGTCTTCATCGGCCCGCGCCAGGGGCAGACTATCGATCCGGCCAGGATTCTCGAGGTGACCCTGCTGGGCCTACGCAAGCTGGTCGAAGGCCTGGAACTGGGCGCCCGCAATGCGGTGTCGGTCAGTCTGGCCTGCGCCGTGGCCGGCATCATCGTCGGAGTGGTGGGTCTGACCGGACTGGGTCTCAAGTTCTCGGCCATGATGATAGCGTTCTCCGGCGGCAATATCGTACTGGCCTTGGTGATGGTGCTGCTGGCCAGCCTGGTGCTGGGCATGGGCCTGCCGGTGACGGCCGCCTATATCGTGCTGATCGTGCTGGTGGGCCCGGCGCTGACGGTCGAATTCGGGATCCCGCTGCTGATCGCGCACCTGGTGGTGTTCTGGTATTCCCAGGATTCCAACGTCACCCCCCCGATCGCCCTGGCGGGCTTTGCCGGGGCGGCCATCGCCGGCAGCAAGCCCATGGAAACCAGCTTCCAGGCCTGGAAGTTCGCCAAGGGGCTGTATCTCATCCCCATGTTCATGGTATTCAATCCGGAGATCATCATGGGCGGTCCGGTGCATCTGGTGGTCTGGAACGGGATCATCGCCATCGCCGCGCTGGCGGCGTTCGCCGCGGCTCTGGAGGGCTGGTTGTTCATCCGGATGGACTGGCTGTCGCGGCTGCTGATCATTCCCGCCAGCATTGCGGTGTTCTATCCCAACCACTGGGTGGAGGCGGCCGGGCTGGCCACCATCGTGCTATTGCTGGGTCTGAACTGGCTGCTGAGCCGGCGCGAGCCGGCCACCGCGCCCGGCTAGCCCATCTTTGTCAGCCAACCCCGGTGTTTTGGCCCGATTGCCTGGTAAGTCA
>CAYMHN010000332.1:0-4628 GCA_964390235.1 uncultured Candidatus Competibacteraceae bacterium | reverse complement strand
GACTGGCCCAACAAGGCCATCACCCTGGTGGGCATGTCCGGGGTCGGCAAGACCACCTTGGCCAATCGGATCCCCAAACAGACCTGGTTCCACTATTCGGTCGATTACCGCATCGGCACCCGCTACCTGAACGAACCGATTCTGGACGAGGTCAAGCGCTATGCGATGCGCGACCCTTACCTGGCCGAGTTGCTGCGCTCGGATTCGATCTACATCGCCAGCAATCTGACCGTCGACAATCTCAAGCCGCTGTCGAGCTTTCTCGGCAAGCTGGGCGACCCGGCCCGTGGCGGCCTGCCACTGACCGAGTTCATGCGTCGTCAGCGCCTGCACCGCGCCGCCGAGATCCAGGCCCTGCGGGATGTGGGCGAATTCATCGCCAAGTCCCGCGACATCTACGGCTATCCGCATTTTCTCAACGACGCCGGCGGTAGTATCTGCGAGATCGATGATCCGCGCACCCTGGAACTACTCGCCGGACAGACGCTGCTCTTGTACCTGCGCAGCGACACCGAACTGGAACAGGAGCTGGTCGAGCGGGCCACGCGTCATCCCAAGCCGCTGTATTATCAGGAGTCGTTTCTCGACGCCCGGCTGTCCGATTACCTGGCCGACCATGGCCCGGAGTCGGCCGAAGCCATCGATCCCGATGCCTTCGTCGGCTGGATCTTCCCGCGTCTGCTATGGCACCGTTTGCCGCGTTATCAGGCCCTGGCCGACCGCTACGGCTACACGGTGGACTATCATGCCGCGGCGGCGGTTCGCGACGAACAGGACTTTCTCGAACTGGTTGCCACCACCATCGACAGTGCTATCATCGAAACTCGCTAGGCCTTGTCATGGCAGCGTAATCAACGAGCGCTAGACTCGCGATTTTTATCCCGACCATCGAGGTGGAAACATGCGCATCAAACCCGCCGCACTTGCCGGCCTGCTTGCCGTTACCCTTCCCGCTGCTGTCAGCGCCCAGACCACCGTCGAATGGTGGCATGCCATGGGCGGCGAGCTGGGTGAGCGGCTCAACGAGGTGGCCGACGGATTCAATGCCAGCCAGTCCGACTACCGCGTCAACGCCGTCTACAAGGGTAACTATACCGAAACCATGACCGCGGCCATCGCCGCGTTCCGGGCTCGGCAGCAGCCCCACATCGTGCAGGTATTCGAAGTCGGCACGGCCAGCATGATGGCGGCCGAGGGGGCGATCTACCCGGTCTATCAGCTGATGAACGATTCCGGCCTGGAATGGGACCCGGAGATCTACCTGCCCGCGGTGGTCGGCTACTACACCGATCCGGATGGCAATATGCTGTCCATGCCGTTCAACAGCTCCACGCCGGTGATGTATTACAACAAGGTGGCTTTTGAAGCTGCCGGACTGGACCCGGACAACCCGCCGCGCACCTGGGGCGAACTGGAAGCCGCCGCCCGGCGGATACTCGACACCAATGCGGCCAGCTGCGGCTTCACCACCGCCTGGCAGTCCTGGGTGCAGCTGGAGAACTTCTCGGCGCTGCACAATGTCCCGTTCGCCACCGGGGCCAACGGTTTCGAGGGGCTGGACACCGAACTGGCGTTCAATTCCGATCTCCATGTCCGGCACATCGGCAATATGGCCGAATGGCAGCAATCCGGTATCTTCAGCTACGGCGGTCGACGCGGCGATCCGGGACCTAAATTCTATTCCGGCGAATGCGCGATCTATATGCACTCCTCGGCCGGCCTCGCCGCCATCGCCGCCAACAGCGACTTCGACTTCGGCGTGGCCATGCTGCCCCATTACGACGATGTCGAGGGCGCGCCGCAGAACTCGATCATCGGTGGAGCCACATTATGGGTGCTACGCGGTAGGGCAGCCGAGGAATACGTCGGCACGGCGGCCTTCTTCAATTACCTGTCCCAGCCCGAAGTCCAGGCCGATTGGCACCAGAAGACCGGCTATCTGCCGATCACCCTGGCGGCCTATGAACTATCGCGGGAACAGGGCTACTACGATGCCAATCCCGGCACCGACACCTCGATCCAGCAAATGACCCTGAACCCGCCGACCGAAAACTCGCTGGGCCTGCGGCTGGGCGGTTTCGTCCAAATCCGGGATATCATCAACGAAGAGCTGGAGGAAGTCTGGTCCGGCAACAAGTCGGCACAGCAGGCCCTGGACGACGCGGTACGCCGCGGCAACGCGCTGTTGAGGCAATTCGAGACGGATAATAGCTGATGTCCCCTTCCTGACACACTGCTCATCGGCTCCCCTCTCCCCCTTGAGGGAGAGGGGGTGAGGGGGAAACCCAACCACCGGGAATCGGACCATCGGTGCAAAAGCGGGTCACTTACCAGGGCATACTGCTGCCACTGCTGCTGCTGCTGCCGCAGCTGGTCATCACCCTGATCTTCTTCGTCTGGCCGGCCAGCCAGGCCCTGTATCAGTCGGTGTTGCGGCAGGATCCGTTCGGCTTGCGGACCACTTTCGTGGGCCTGGAGAACTTCGCCCGGCTGTTGGCCGATCCTTTGTATCTGAATTCGTTTCAAGTCACCCTGGTGTTCAGCGCGGCGGTCACCCTCTCGGGTCTGTCCATCGCCCTGCTGCTGGCGGTCATGGTGGACAAGGTGCTCAAGGGCGCCACGCCGTACAAGACGCTGCTGATCTGGCCCTATGCCGTGGCGCCGGCGATCGCCGGAGTCATGTGGTGGTTTTTGTTCAACCCTTCGGTGGGCATATTGGCCTATCTCGCCCGTGGCCTGGGTTACAACTGGAACCATCAAATCAGTGGCCTCGACGCCCAGATTCTGATCGTCATCGCCGCCACCTGGAAGCAGGTCAGCTATAATTTCCTATTCTTTCTGGCCGGCTTGCAGGCCATCCCCAAGTCACTGATCGAGGCTGCGGCCATCGACGGCGCCGGACCCTGGAAGCGGTTCTGGACCATCGTGTTCCCGCTGCTGTCGCCGACCACCTTCTTCCTGCTGGTGGTCAACGTGGTCTATGCCTTTTTCGATACTTTCGGCGTGGTCCATGCCACTACCGTGGGTGGACCCGGTCAGGCCACCACCATCCTGGTCTACAAGGTCTACAGCGACGGTTTCATCGGGCTGAACCTCGGCTCCTCGGCGGCGCAATCGGTGATCCTGATGGCCATCGTCATCCTGCTGACCGTGATCCAGTTTCGCTATATCGAACGACGGGTACAGTACTGATGGTCGAGAATCGCCCCTGGCTGACTCTGTTGCGCCATGCGCTATTGATAGCCGGCGTGCTACTGGTGCTGTTCCCGATCTGGGTAGCCTTCGTCGCCTCCACCCATGAAGGCCGCGCCCTGGTCGCCGGCATCACCCCGCTGTGGCCGGGTTCGCAGCTGGTGGAAAACTACCGCACCGTGCTCAGCACCGGGATCCGCGCGGCAGGTGGTGGCGCTGCCGGCACCATGATGTTCAACAGCTTGATCATGGCGCTATCCATCGCCATCGGCAAGATCGTGATCTCGATCCTGTCAGCCTATGCCATCGTCTATTTCCGCTTCCCGTTGCGCATGCTGTGCTTCTGGATCATCTTCATGACTCTGATGCTGCCGGTGGAGGTGCGCATCCTGCCGACCTTCGAAGTGGTGGCGAATCTCGGCATGCTGAACAGCTACGCCGGGCTGTCGATCCCGCTGATCGCCTCGGCCACGGCCACCTTCCTGTTCCGCCAGTTCTTTCTCACCGTGCCCGATGAACTCGCCGAGGCGGCCCGGGTGGACGGGGCCGGACCGCTACGGTTCTTCTGGGACATCCTGCTGCCCCTGAGCCGCACCAATATCGCGGCGCTGTTCGTGATCATGTTCATCTACGGCTGGAACCAGTATCTATGGCCCTTGCTGATCACCACCGACGAGTCCTTCTACACCATCGTCATGGGCATCCAGCGGATGGTCAACGTGGCCGACCAGCAGCCCTACTGGCACCTGGTGATGGCGACCACGGTGCTGGCCATGTTGCCGCCGGTGGTAGTGATCCTGATCATGCAGCGGCTGTTCGTCAAGGGTCTGGTCGAGACCGAGAAATAACGGAAATCCACTATGGCCGAAGTCTCAATCCGCAACGTCAAGAAACGCTACGGCGATACCCGGGTAATCCACGGGATCAGTGTCGATATCGATGACGGTCAGTTCATCGTCATCGTCGGCCCCTCGGGTTGCGGCAAATCCACCCTGCTGCGCATGGTCGCCGGGCTGGAAGTGATTACCGAGGGCGAGATCGCCATCGCCGGACGCGTGGTCAACCGGCTGGAACCCAAGGATCGCAATATCGCCATGGTATTCCAGAACTACGCCCTGTACCCGCATATGAGTGTGTTCGACAACATGGCCTACGGCCTCAGAATCGCCGGCAAATCCAAGGCGGAAATCCGCGAACGGGTGGACAAGGCCGCCAGGATGCTGGAGCTTAGCGAACTGCTGGAGCGCAAGCCGCGCCAGCTGTCCGGCGGCCAGCGCCAGCGGGTCGCCATGGGCCGGGCCATCGTGCGCGATCCGGCCGTATTCCTGTTCGACGAGCCGTTGTCCAACCTCGATGCCAAGCTCCGGGTGCAAATGCGCCTGGAGATCAAGCAATTGCACCGTCAACTGGGGGTGACCTCGATCTATGTGACCCAC
>CAYMHN010000331.1:0-4639 GCA_964390235.1 uncultured Candidatus Competibacteraceae bacterium | reverse complement strand
AACGCCGGCTGGCTGGCCACGGTTGACTGGGGCACCGCCACCGCACCGATCTATCGCGCCTTCGACGCCGGTATCCCGGTGCATGTCTGGGTCGACGAAACCCGACCGCGCAACCAGGGCGCCGCGCTGACGGCGTTCGAACTCGGCCAGCACGGCGTGCCGCACACGGTGATCGTGGACAATGCCGGTGGCCATTTGATGCAGCATGGTCTGGTGGACCTGTGCATCGTCGGTTCGGACCGCACCACGGCCCGGGGCGATGTGGCCAACAAGATCGGCACCTACCTCAAGGCCCTGGCGGCGCATGACAACCAGGTACCATTCTACGTGGCCCTGCCATCCAGCACCATAGACTGGTCCATCGCCGATGGCCGGCACGAGATTCCCATCGAGCAGCGCGACAGCGAGGAAGTCACCCACCTCAGCGGTTGCGGCAACGACGGGGCGATCACCCGGATCCGGCTGACTCCGGCCAGCAGCCCGGCGGCCAACCCCGCCTTCGATGTCACCCCGGCCCGGCTGGTCACCGGCCTGATCACCGAGCGCGGCATCGCCACCGCTTCGCGCGACGGCCTGGCCAGCCTGTTCCCCGAACAGGTCCACGCCTGATCGATCGAGATTCGGCTTGCCAGCAGATCGTCAGTTTGGTATTAATAAGCGTTTATTTTCGATCAATCCGGGATCAACGCGGACCGAGGAAACACCGAATGTCCAGAGTGTGTCAGGTAACGGGCAAACGTCCCATGGCGGGCAATAATGTGTCCCACGCCAACAACAAGACCAGGCGCCGGTTTCTGCCGAATCTCCATTACCACCGCTTCTGGGTGGAGAGCGAAAACCGTTATGTCAAACTGCGTGTCTCATCCAAGGGCATGCGGATCATCGACAAGAAAGGCATCGATGCCGTTCTGTCCGATCTGCGTGCCAACGGCGAGAAAGTCTAAAGGAGTGCAATCATGGCCAAAGCGGCTCGCGACAAGATCAAACTGATTTCCAGCGCCGGTACCGGGCACTTCTATACCACGGACAAGAACAAGCGCAACACGCCGAACAAGCTGGAATTCAAGAAATACGATCCAGTAGTGCGCAAGCACGTGATCTACAAGGAAGGCAAGATCAAGTAATATCCGATCACTCGGCATGAAAAACCCGCCGCCCGGCGGGTTTTTCATGGTGGATCAGGCCGGCGCCAAGGAGTAGCCGCGCAAGGATCGGGAAAAGTCCTGTAGCGCGCGTATGCCGCTGGCCTCGGCCTGGGTGCACCAGTCCTGCAAGGCGGCCAGCAGCTTGTCGTGGCTGGCATTGGTCAGCTGCCACAAGCCTTGCAGCCGGCGGCGGTGCTCATAGACTGTTTGCAAGCGCTCGCTGAGGCTCAGCAGATCCTGCAACTTGCCGCGATCCCCTTCGTTCAGTTGGCCTTCCTCACGGATCAGCAATGCTCTATGGCGCTTGATCAGACGCCGGTAGGAACGATCCAGGCGCTGTACTTCCTCGCGCAGGACCGGCAGCACGACATTCCGGGCGAACGCGGCCATGACGTAAAACCGGCTGACCACCACGGCTTTCAGGGTATCCAGGTCCACCACCTGCTTGTCGGGTAGTTGTACGGGCCTGGGCGCGACCTTGCGCACCCGCGCCAGACCGAACCGCTGCAACAGGCGGATATAGGCCCAGCCGATGTCGAACTCCCAGGGTTTGCTGGACAGCTTGGCGGAACTGGAAAAGGCGTGATGATTATTGTGCAGTTCCTCGCCGCCGATCAGTATGCCCCAGGGCACGATGTTGCGGGCGGCGTCCGGGGTCTCGTAATTGCGGTAGCCCCAGTAGTGACCGATGCCGTTGATCACCCCGGCGGCCATTACCGGAATCCACAGCATCTGCACCGCCCAGACGGTGAGGCCGTGGACTCCGAACAGCAGCAGATCCAGACCCAGCATCAGCACGATGCCGAAGTTGGCGAAGCGGCTGTAGAGATGGCGCTCGATCCAGTCATCCGGGGTACCATGGCCATACCGATCCAGGGTGTGGCGGTTGCGTGACTCGGTCTGATACAGCTCGCTGCCTTCCAGCAACACCTTGCGGATACCGAGGATCTTCGGGCTGTGCGGGTCATCCGGGGTCTCGCACTTGGCGTGGTGCTTGCGATGGATGGCCACCCACTCCTTGGTCACCATGCCGGTGGTCAGCCACAGCCAGAAGCGGAAGAAATGGCTGAGGATCGGGTGCAGGTCCAGCGCCCGATGCGCCTGGGCGCGGTGCAGATAGACGGTAACCGCGACGATGGTGACATGGGTCAGGGCCAGGGTGGCGATGACCACGCCCCACCAGGGCAAATCCAACAAACCGTACAGCATGCTCAACCTCGGTATTCTAGGGACGGAAATCCGGAGGCGCCGGAGTTTATCGGTATCCTATAGTTGTCTTGTCGAGTGTAATCGAACCCGGCCCGGTAACCAAGCCCATGCCCGAATTACCCGAAGTCGAAACCACGCGCCGCGGTATCGAACTGCATCTGCTGAACCAGACCGTGCGCGCCGTCACGGTGCGCGAGCGCCGCCTGCGCTGGCCGGTGCCGGATGATCTGGAGCGGCAACTGTCCGGGCAAACCATCCGTGCGGTCGTTCGGCGCGGCAAGTATTTATTGCTGGACGCCGGCACCGGCACCGTGCTGCTGCACTTGGGCATGTCCGGCAGCCTGCGGCTGCTGGCCCCGGACACGCCCTGGAAAAAACACGACCATGCGGCCCTGGAGCTGAGCAACGGTCTGAGTCTGCGCCTGCACGATCCACGCCGCTTCGGGGCGCTGCTGTGGCTGAGTGGACCACCCGAACACCACCCGCTGCTGAAACAGCTGGGACCGGAACCGCTGGGTAATGCCTTCAGCGGTTCCCATTTATACGCTCGGTCGCGCGGTCGGCGGATCGCCGTCAAGCAGTTCATCATGGACGGCCGAGTGGTGGTCGGGGTGGGCAATATCTACGCCAACGAAGCGCTGTTCCTGGCCGGCATAGCACCACCCCGGGCCGCCGGGCGGATCGGCGCCGCGCGCTACGAGAAACTGGCCACGGCGATTCGCGAGGTGCTGAGCGCGGCCATCGCACAGGGCGGCACCACGCTGCGCGATTTCGTCAACGGGATTGGCGAACCGGGTTATTTCCGCCAGCAGCTCGCGGTCTACGAGCGCGTCGGCCAACCCTGCCGAGTCTGCGACACGCCGATCATCGGCCTGCGGCTGGGGCAGCGGTCGAGCTATTACTGTCCGCGCTGCCAGCACTAGCCGGGCGTATTCTTCTCCACCCAGCGCTCCCCTTCGGCCAGGGCTTCCTTCTTCCAGAACGGGGCGGTGGACTTGAGTTCTTCCATGATGTAGCGGCAGGCCTCGAACGCCGCCGCCCGATGCGCGGTCCACACCGCCACCAGCACGATGGGGTCGTTGGGGTTCAGCTCGCCGACCCGATGGATCACCAGTGCCTCCAGCAAGGGCCAGCGCGCGGCGGCCTGCTCGACGGTGCGTCCGATCTGGCGCTCGGTCATGCCGGGATAGTGCTCCAGCACCATGGCCCGCACCGCGGCGCCTTCGTTGAGGTCGCGCATGGTGCCGACGAAGCTGGCGGTGGCGCCATGGCGCCCGCGCAGTTCCGGATGACTCTCCTGATAATGGGCCAGTTCGGCCAGGGGCTCGAACGGCTGCTCGCGGATCTCGACACGCATCTCAGCCTCCGGTCACCGGCGGGAAGAACGCCACTTCGTCGCCATCGCGCACCGGCTGCTCGGGCGCCGCGTATTCGCGGTTGATGGCGACCAAGGTATTGGGCGGCAGCGGGGTGTCCGGCCACAGGCGCCGCCACACCTCGGCCGCCGTCACAGCCTCGGCCACCGCCAGACTATCCTCGCCACGCCCCAGCCGATCGCGCAGACTGGCGAAATACTTGACTTGCACGGCCATGCATCGACCTCCAGCGTCCCATGACACGGTGCGCGGCGCGCACCCTACCTATAACTGACAACTGATAACCGATAACCGATAACTTGTCCACGATTTGGCGCAGTTTACCCGCGTCCGTTATTATAGAGTGTTTCTTCAAATGCACGGTTCCTGCTCATGCGTTACCCGGAACGGTTCGATGTCATCGTCATCGGCGGCGGCCATGCCGGCACCGAAGCCTGTCTGGCGGCGGCGCGGATGGGCGCGCGCACCCTGCTGCTCACCCACAGCATCGAGACCGTCGGCCAGATGAGCTGCAACCCGGCAATCGGCGGCATCGGCAAGGGCCATCTGGTCAAGGAGATCGACGCCCTGGGCGGGGCCATGGCGCTGGCCGCCGACCGGGCCGGGATCCAGTTCCGCACCCTGAACGCCAGCAAGGGGCCGGCGGTACGCGCCACCCGTTGCCAGGCAGACCGGGTGCGGTACAAGGCCGCCATTCGCCGCAGGGTGGAAATGCAGCCGAATTTGCGGATCTTCCAGCAAGCGGTCACCGACCTGGAGGTCCAGGGCGACCGGGTTACCGGCGTGCTCACCCAAGCCGGCCTCGCCTTCGAGGCCGCCGCGGTGATACTCACCACCGGCACCTTTCTGGGCGGGCGCATCCACATCGGCCTGGGCAACCATGATTTTGTAAGGGTACGGCGACCACCG
>CAYMHN010000330.1:0-4655 GCA_964390235.1 uncultured Candidatus Competibacteraceae bacterium | reverse complement strand
CGGCCGACCCTGGCCGATGTCTGCCTGGTGCCGCAGGTGGCCAATGCCTGGCGCTTCGACTGCGATCTGGCGCCTTATCCGACGCTGTGTCGCATCGATGCCGCCTGCCGCGAGCTGCCACCGTTCCAGGCCGCCGCCCCGGAGCGTCAGCCCGATGCTGAATAAACCTTAACTTTCCTCGCCGCCGGTTTTGCTCTATGGTGTTGCCCTTGGCGCCCAAGGGCGCCTTTGCTTTAATCCACTTCACTACCGATACCAAGGTTACCGCAATGCTACGTAAGACTTATCTCGCCGCCGGCTTGGCCGCCGCCTGTCTGAGCGCCGCGCTATCGGCGCAGGAACTGCAAACCGAGACCGAGCGCTTCAGCTACATCCTGGGCCTGGATGTGGGCGAATCGCTGCGCAATCTCGATACCGAACTGGATCTGGACGTCCTCAAGCGGGGCATCGAGGATGTGCTGGAAGCGCGCGAGCGCGCGCTCAGTCCCGAGGAGATCCAGACCAGCCGCGACGCGCTGTTGCAGCAGGTTCGGGCGCAAGCGCAGGTCCGGGCCGAGGCCCAGGCGGCGGACAACCGTCAGGCGGGGCTGGACTACCTGGCCGAGAACGCCCAGCGCGACGGCGTCGAGGTAACCGCTTCCGGTTTGCAATACGAAGTGGTGGAACTGGGCGATGGACCCCTGCCCACGGCCGAGGATACCGTCACCGTACACTATCGCGGCGCCCTGATCGATGGTACCGAGTTCGACAGCTCCTATGGTCGCGGAGCCCCGGCCACCTTCCCGCTGAACGGCGTGATCGCCGGCTGGACCGAGGGCTTGCAGCTGATGCCGGTCGGCAGCACCTACAAGTTCTTCATCCCCGCCGAACTGGGCTACGGCGAGCGCGGCGCCGGGCAGATCATCGGCCCCAACGCCACCCTGGTGTTCGACGTGGAACTGCTAGGCATCGAGTAATCGCTCGACCGGCCGTAGGGTGCGCACCGCGCACCCTACGGTATCGCCTTAATTCAGGGCAGGCAGGTTGTGCTTCAGTCCGGCGGCGCGCCGGACTATGGAGCCGCGATCCGCCGCCGTCGGAGCCAGTTTCAGATAGCGCCGGTAATCGGCCAGCGCGGCATGGGGGCAGTCCAGCTGTTCCAGGACCAGACCGCGGTCGCGCAGATCGAGCGGACTGTCCGGACTCACCAGCAGCAGGCGGTTGCTGATTGCCAGCGCCTGTGGCCAGGCGGCCCGCTGCAGATAGATGGCTTTCAGATTGCGCAGCATCCGCGCCAGTATCTCGCGCTTGCCGGCGCCAACCAGCAGCTCGGCCAGATCCGCGTCGCCCGAGTCGTCCCGCACCATGCGCAGCCGTTCGCGCAGTTCGTCGATATCCAGCGAGACACCGCCATGGAAGGGGTCCAGCACGGCGACTCCGTCCGGCAGGCTCAGCTTGACCAGGAAGTGGCCCGGAAACCCGACGCCCTCCAATGGCACGCCCAGCCGCCAAGCGACTTCCAGGTAAATCACCGATAATGAAATCGGTATGCCGCGCCGCCGGTCCAGGACCTCGTTGAGGTAGCTGTTGCCGGGGTCATAGTAGTCGGCCATATTGCCGCTGAAGCCCAATTCCTCGAACAGATGGTGATTGAGTTCCCGCAGGGTGATCAGCCAACCGGCCTGAGCCGGAAGTCGTGCCTGGATGCTGGCGGCCATGGTATCGAGTCGGGCGAGATACTCGTCCACCGCCAGCGTCGGGTATTCGGTGCGGGCGAACAGCAGCGCCGCCCGGGCCAGCGGCAGCACCGGCTCGGGCTGATCCACGCAGTGGGCGAAGGGGTCGGCTTCGCGGTTCACAGGTCCACCCATTCGACCGCGCTGCGCAGCTGACCGTCCGGCATCAGATCCAGCCAGCGATACCCCGGTTGCTGGTGGACTTCGACGTTCGGCAGGGGCTGTCCGGGCAGGAATTGGACGCAGGTCGACGGCGCGCTCAGCAAAGCCACTCCATTGCGCTGGCCGGCGTAGGCCTGGTGAATATGCCCCCAGATCAGGGCCCGGGTCTGCGGATGGCGATCCAGAATCTCGAACAGGGCTTGCGGATTGTCGATCGCCGTGCTGTCCAGCCATGCCGTACCCACGGGCACCGGGTGGTGATGGACGCAGATCAGTGCGGGCAGTTCAGGGGACTGGCCCAGGGTGTTGTCCAGATGATCCAGCTCGGTCGGCGCCAGGTGGCCGCCGTCCTCTCCGGGGATGGTGGAATCCAGCAGCACGATCTGCCAACCACCAGCGATGATCCGGCGTTCGTGGCGCACCTCGCCACCAGCCAGGGCCGCGGCGAACCCGGTGACATCGTGATTGCCCGGCAGACAGTAGACCGGGACTTGCAACGGTGTCAGCAGTTCGCGCAGTCGGACATAGGCGGCGGGGTCTTCATGGGCCAGATCGCCGGTCGCCAGCAGGGCGTCGACCGGCCAGTGCCGGGCACGGATATGCGCCAGCACCGCCGCGAGGCCGGCATCGACATCGACCTCGCGCAACCGGCTGTGGGGTTCACCACGCAGATGCAGGTCGCTGATCTGGATCAGTCTTAGCATGAGTTTGCAGTCCGTTTGCCAAGCATGAATTGCTTGGATCAATCCAAGGGCGGTGAGTTCAGCGTTTCGTGTCGGTCATCGTCCAACAGCGGCAGACCCTGGTTGATCATCAGATTCGCCGGGCCTGTTCGGCGGCGTTGCCGGTGTAGCTTGCCGGGGTCAGCGCCAGCAGCCGGGCGCGGGCCGGTTCGGGAAGGTCCAGCGTTTCGATGAAGTCCCGCAGCCGCTCGGGGTCGATACGCTGGCCGCGGGTCAGCGCCTTGAGTTTCTCGTAGGGCTGGTCGATGCCGTGACGGCGCATCACCGTCTGTATGGCCTCGGCCAGTACTTCCCAGTTGGCGTCCAGATCGGCGGCCAGCCGCTCGGGGTCGACTTCGAGCTTGCCCAGCCCCTTGAGACAGCTCCGGTAGGCGATCCAGGCATGGCCGCAGGCGCCGCCCAGGGCGCGCAGCGCGGTGGAGTCGCTGAGATCGCGCTGCCAGCGCGATACCGGCAGTTTCTGGGCCAGGTGATCGAGCAGGGCGCTGGCCAGTCCCAGATTGCCCTCGGCGTTCTCGAAGTCGATCGGGTTGACCTTGTGCGGCATGGTCGAGGAGCCGACCTCGCCGGCCACGGTCTTCTGCCGGAAATAACCCAGGGCGATATAGCCCCACAGATCCCGGCACAGGTCCAGCAGTACGGTATGGATGCGGATCAGCGCATGGCCGAGTTCGGCCAGGTAGTCGTGGGGTTCGATCTGGGTGGTGTAGGGATTCCACGCCAGCCCCAGGCCACGCACGAAGCGCTCGGCCAGCGCCGGCCAGTCGATTTCCGGATAGGCGCACCGGTGGGCGTTGTAATTGCCCACCGCGCCATTGATCTTGCCCAGCAAGGGGATACCGGACAGCTGCTCGCGCTGGCGTTGCAGCCGATGGACCGTGTTGGCCAGTTCCTTGCCCAGGGTGGTGGGCGTGGCTGGCTGGCCATGGGTGCGCGACAGCATCGGCAGTTCGGCATGGGCGTGGGCCAGCTCCCGCAGCCGGTCGATGATGGCGTCCAGGGCGGGCAGCAGGTGCCGGTCGCGCGCCTCGCGCAGCAGCAGCGCATAAGCCAGGTTGTTGATGTCCTCGGAAGTGCAGGCGAAGTGGATGAATTCGCCGGCCGCCGCCAGTTCGGCATGGTCGGCGACCCGTTCCTTGAGAAAATACTCGACCGCCTTCACATCGTGGTTGGTGGTCGCTTCGATGGCCTTGACGCGGGCCGCGTCCATGGGGCTGAAATCGTCGATTATGCTCTCCAGCACTGATTGTGCGGATGGGCTGAAGGGCGCGACTTCGGTGATCAACGGTTCGGCGGCCAGGGCCTGTAACCAGCGCACCTCGACCGCGACCCGTTGGCGGATCAGGCCGTATTCGCTGAACACCGCGCGCAGCGGGGCGGTTTGCGCGCCGTAGCGGCCGTCTATGGGGGTGATGGCGGTGAGTTCGGACAGCTGCATGGGATCGGGCACGGGCCGAGGCTGGTGGGGTCAGGTCGAAGATGATACATCATGCTCGAGGTCGGGCCGCGCCAGGTCGAACCGGAACCGGCTGTCGCCGCTGCCGTCATGGCGCCGCTCGATGAATTCCAGCCGCCGCCGGTTCAGCAGCAGCACGCTGGAGCTGCGGGTGCCATAATCCGGACCGGTGATGAACAACGGGGCCAGCAGCCGCTCCCGGGCCAGGCCGACGCCGGTATCGGGCAGCTGCTCGTCGGCGGGCACCGAGCGATCCCCGAGCAAGGCCAGCAAAGACGCCGGGGTCGGATCGTCCAGCGCCGCGGCCAGGGCGCGCCGGCCGCGTTCGACCTTGGGCCAGGGGGTGTCGAGCAGGGCGTTGATGAGCCCGTAGACGCCGGGCTTCAGGGACTGCGGGTCCTGTCCGCCGCGATTCGAATAGTAGTAAAGACGGTTTCGGTCGCCCAGCAGCAGGTTGAAACCGTTATAGTGCAAGCCAGTGGCGGTGAGCCTGTCCAGATAGTCGGCCGGCCGGTAACCACCGCGCAGATAATCGGCGACCAGGGCGCCGCGCGAGGGTGCGGCTAGGCGCTGGCGACC
>CAYMHN010000329.1:0-4656 GCA_964390235.1 uncultured Candidatus Competibacteraceae bacterium | reverse complement strand
TGTTGCGACCCGCGGCGCTCGCATCACCGGACTCTTCGGAATCCGCCGGGTTTCGGGTGGTTCGAGGCTGCTCCGACGCAGCCGCGGAGCTGGAACCGCGGGTTCTCTCCGTGGATGCCGCTCTGGTGGAATCGCTGGCCGCTGCGGGGGGGCGCTTCTCGCCTCGCTGCTTCGCGGTGCCCGCCGGTCTCTGGCCGCGGCCGCCGGACTGTTCGGTCTGCACGACAGTGCTGCGCTCAAACAGCGTCGACCACAACCACTTGAGGAAACCGGGCTTTACCGGCACGTGATCGGCTGGTGGGGTTTCGAGCGGCGCATGGCTGAGTGGCTGAATCGCCTTGACCACGGGCGCTTCCCGAGCGACTACCGGCTGAACACCCGGGTGCTCGGCATCATCGTCTTCGTAATGCGTGGCCAGATTGTAACTGGGCATGGCCGGTTCGTCGCTTGCGGCCAGTTCCTCGCGACGCTGTCGGGCCAGTTCGAAATGCGGTGTCTCCAGCGAGGGATTGGGTATGATCACGATGTCGATCTTGTGCCTTGCCTCGATGGCGCGAACCGCTTCGCGCTTCTCGTTGAGCAGAAAAGTGGCGACCTTGACGGGAGCCTGCACCATCACCCGGCCGGTACGCTCCTTGAGCGACTCTTCCTCGATCAGCCGGATCAGCGCCAGGGCCAGCGACTGGACGCCGCGGATGCTGCCCTGGCCGGTGCAGCGCGGGCAGACCACATGGCTGGCTTCATCCAGCGAGGCGCGCAACCGCTGGCGCGACAGTTCCATGAGCCCGAAGCGCGAGATGCGGCCGATCTGGACCCGAGCCCTGTCCACCTTGACCAGATCGCGCAGTCGGTTCTCGACTTCCCGCTGATTGCGGTTGGTCGCCATGTCGATGAAATCGATCACGATCAAGCCGCCGAGATCGCGCAAACGCATCTGGCGGGCGATTTCCTCGGCGGCTTCCAGATTGGTGTTGAGGGCGGTTTCCTCGATGTCGGCACCCTTGGTGGCCCGCGCCGAGTTGATGTCGATGGACACCAGCGCCTCGGTGTAGTCGATCACCAGGGCGCCACCCGAAGGCAGGGTAACTTCACGCTGATAAGCGGTCTCGATCTGCGATTCGATCTGGAACCGCGTGAACAGCGGTGTATGGTCTTGGTAGTGCTTGATCCGGTTCAGGTTGTGCGGCATTACCTGGCGTACGAAATCCTGGGCCTGCTGGTGCACTTGCGGATCGTCGATCAGCACTTCGCCGATGTCCGGACGCAGATAATCCCGCAGCGCTCGGATGATGATGTTGCTTTCCTGGTAGATCAGGAACGGCGCTTTGCGGTTGTCCGCCGCATGCTGAATCGCTTCCCAGACTTGTTTCAGATAATCCAGATCCCACTGCATCTCCTCTACGGAACGGCCCACGCCCGCGGTGCGGACGATCACGCCCATGCCGTCCGGAATATTCAATTCCCGCAGGCTGTCGCGAATCTCCTGGCGGTCGTCCCCCTCGATGCGTCGGGATACCCCGCCGGCCCGCGGGTTGTTGGGCATCAGCACCAGATAACGGCCGGCCAGGGAAATGAAGGTGGTCAGCGCCGCGCCTTTGGTGCCGCGTTCCTCCTTGTCGACCTGGATCAGGATTTCCTGGCCTTCCTTGAGGCCCTGCTTGACATTGGGCCGGCCGCCGTTGCCGGAGGCCTCGGGATCCAGATAGCCACGCGCGATTTCCTTGAACGGCAGAAACCCGTGACGATCCGCGCCGTAATCGACGAAGGCCGCTTCCAGGCTGGGTTCGACCCGGGTGATGATGCCCTTGTAGACATTGGCCTTCTTCTGTTCGCGGGAAGGCGTTTCAATGTCCAGGTCGTAAAGCTTCTGGCCATCCACCAAGGCCACTCGCAACTCTTCCCGCTGAGTTGCGTTGATCAGCATTCTTTTCATGACATCTCCAGCGCTCGACCCGATCCATTGCGTCGTGTTGTCGCCGGAAGCCCGTCATTCGGGTGGGGCAGGAACGGAGATACGGACCGAAACCGGAAACCTGCGGTGTTCGATCAGGTCACTCAGCTCACGATTCTGCGCCCTCTTGGACAACGCAAGTGAACCGTGGGAGCGCAGTTGGGCTTCGTCCGCCCACATGGCGGACGATAGGAACCTTGACACTACCCAAAACCGCGCTCTTGGCAGGCGGCGCGGTATGATAAATTCGCACGATCAGCAGTTAGCAAACACCAGACTGCCCGGCGACAACCAAACCAATATAGCAATCTGCCGGTTGTCCTTCAATCACTATCTTTTGTGCAAGCTCATCAAACCCTTATGGCTCCAGTCGCTGGACCAGCCAGCCCTGGTCGGTGCGCAGATAAAGCAGACGATCGTGCAGACGGCTCTGGCGACCTTGCCAGAACTCGATCCGTTCGGCGCCGAGCCGGTAACCACCCCAGTGAGCCGGGCGGGGAATATCCCGGTCGCGGTAGCGAGCATCCAGTTCGGCGAAACGCTGGTCCAGGGTAGCGCGATCGGCGACCACCCGGCTCTGGTTGGACGCCAGGGCACCGAGCTGGCTGCCGTGCGGCCGGGTGCGAAAATAGGCTTCCGATTCGGCGGCACTGACGGCACTGACCAATCCCTCGATACGCACCTGGCGCTCCAGCTCCTTCCACAGAAACACCAGGGCGGCATGCGGGTTGCCCGCCAACTCGGCCCCTTTGGCGCTCTGGTAGTTGGTAAAGAACACGAAGCCGTAGGCGTCGGCCTCCTTGAGCAGCACGATGCGAGCATGAGGCCGACCGTCACTATCAACGGTGGCCAGGGTCATGGCATTGGGCTCCGGGACTTCGGCTCGGTTGGCCTCGTCGAACCATGCGTGGAACTGTGCGATCGGGTCTGCGCTGATCGAATCCTCGTCCAGTCGGGCCAGAGCGTAGTCCCGGCGCAGATCGGCGATATTCTGTGGCATGGGGTGCTCCGTAAGCAGGGGTCGGAGGGTTTCAGCTCGCCTGACGCGCGGCGCGCTTGCGCTCATGTTCCTTGAGGAATTTCTTGCGCAGGCGGATCGCCCGCGGGGTAACCTCGACCAGTTCGTCGTCGTCGATGAACTCCAGTGCCTGCTCCAGGCTGAGGCGTACCGGCGGGGTAAGCAGGATGTTCTCATCCGAGCCGGCGGCGCGGATATTGGTCAGCTGCTTGGCCTTGAGCGGGTTGACCACCAGATCGTTGCCGCGGGAGTGGATGCCGATCACCATGCCTTCGTACACGACGTCCCCGGGGCCGATGAACAGCCGGCCACGCTCCTGCAAATTGAACAGCGCGTAAGCCAGCGCCTTGCCGTCGGCCATGCTGACCAGCACGCCGTTGTTGCGTTCGGCGATACCGCCGAGCTGCCGGGGACCGTAATGGTCGAATACATGGTGCAACAGCCCGGTGCCGCTGGTCAGGGTCAGGAATTCAGTGCGAAAGCCGATCAGTCCTCGGGCGGGAATGATGTAATCCAGTCGTACCCGACCCTCTCCGTCGGGACGCATGTCCTGCAGTTCGCCGCGTCGTTCGCCCAACTGCTGCATGATCGCACCCTGATTGACTTCCTCGATGTCGGTCACCAGTAGCTCGTAAGGCTCGCGAATTTCCCCGTCGATTTTGCGCAGAATCACCTCGGGACGCGAGATGGCCAGTTCGTAGCCCTCGCGCCGCATGGTCTCGATCAGGATGGCCAGATGCAGTTCGCCACGCCCGGATACCCGAAATCGGTCGGGGTTGTCGGTATCCTCGACCCGTAGCGCAACATTGTGGATCAGTTCGCGCTGGAGCCGTTCCCGCAGCTGGCGGCTGGTGACGAACTTGCCCTCGCGGCCGGCCAGCGGGGAATCGTTGACCTGGAAGGTCATGCTGACGGTGGGTTCGTCGACGGTCAACGGGGGTAACGCCTCCGGGTGGGCCGGGTCGCACAGGGTATCGGAAATGCCCAGGTTGTCGATTCCGGTAAAGGCGATGATGTCACCGGCTCCGGCCTCGGGAAACTCGACCCGGGAGAGGCCCTGGAAGCCCAGTATTTGAAGTATCCGCGCGGAGCGTCGCCCGCCGGAACGGTCGATGACAGTGACCGGGGTGTTGGTGCGTACCTGCCCGCGGGTGATGCGGCCGATGCCGATCACACCGACGTAGCTGTTATAGTCCAGCGAACCGACCTGGAGCTGGAACGGACCGTCCGGATCGACCTCGGGAGGCGGGACCTGCTCGACGATGGTCTCGAACAGTGGCGTCATGTCCCCGGAGCGGATCCCGGGATCCAGACCGGCATAGCCCTGCAGGGCCGAGGCATAGACTACCGGGAAGTCGAGCTGCTGCTCGCTGGCACCCAGTCGGTCGAACAGATCGAAGGTCTGGTCCAGCACCCATTCGGGCCGCGCACCGGGTCGATCGATCTTGTTGATCACCACGATGGGTCTGAGGTCGAGATCGAAGGCCTTGCGGGTCACGAAACGAGTCTGCGGCATCGGACCGTCCACGGCATCGACCAGCAGCAGCACCGAGTCGACCATGCTCAGCACGCGTTCGACCTCGCCGCCGAAATCGGCATGGCCCGGGGTATCGACGATGTTGATCCGGTATTCGCGCCAGCGGATGGCCGTGTTCTGGGCCAGGATGGTAATGCCTCGTTCCCGCTC
>CAYMHN010000328.1:0-4658 GCA_964390235.1 uncultured Candidatus Competibacteraceae bacterium | reverse complement strand
TACTGTAATATCCCGTGAATTCGCTGTGCCATTGGGCCGCATCACCAAACCCGTACTTGGCGTGCCGGCGCAGGTTAACTTGTGTCAGCACGGCGCCGGCCACGCGGGCGTGGCTGTCGAGCAGAGCTTGCAAGCCGTTCAGTGCGATGTCGTCCGTGGTCTTGCCCCATTGCACAGCCAGCACCACGGCGTCGGCGAGGCATACTGCTATTTTGGTATCACTGATCCCGAGAATCGGCGCCGAATCCAGCATGATCAAGTCGTAACGGTGGCGCAGTTCGGTGATGAGCTCCTCGATCCGGGGCGAGGCCAAAAGATCGGTCGTGTTGGTGACAAGCCGCCCGACCGGCAGGAAATCGAGGCGCAGCGGATATGGTCCAGCGCGGATGGCCTCGTCCAGATTCGCCTCTCCCGCGACATGCTCCACCAGTCCGACGGTCTTGCGGCTGCAACCGAAGGCCTCGGCAACCCGCGGCCGGCGCAGGTCGAGATCGACCAGAATCGTCTTCCAGCCAGAACCAGCGGCCACAACCGCCATGCTCAGCGCGAGCGTGGTCTTGCCTTCGCCCGGCACCGAGGATGTAACCAGGACAGTTTTCGGCGGATCGTCGACGGTCGAGAGACGGAGCGCGGTTTGAACGGCCCGAACGGCTTCCGCGTACGCCGACTGCGGTCTCTTCAGGAGGTAGCTCACGGGCCCGCCGCAGCGCCTGAGGTGGTTGACTCTCGGAACGTAGCCAAGGCCGGGCAGGCCCAGCACCCGCTCGACCTGACGGGTGCTGCGCAGACCGTTGTCCAGACTGTCTCTGATGAAAGCGAGCGCGACGCCAAGCATGAGCGAACCTGTGAAGCCGGCAGCCATCATGAGTTTGGGCCGCGGGAAGCTCGGCTCGTCAGGCACCGTGGCCCGCGATACGAGGCGCACTCCCGCCTCTACGAGGGTCCGCTCCTCGTTCAGCTCTTTGAACCGGCTCAGCAGCATGGTGTAGAGGGCGCGGTTGGCCTCCGCTTCGCGCTCGAGCATCCGCAGTTCGACGTCGGCCTGATTCTGCGTCGCCGCTTCCGTTCTGGCCGATACAAGGTCGGCTTGCAGCATCTCCTCCCGGGCGCGTGCGGCCATCAACTGCCTTTCCAGGCTGAGGACGATGTTTTCGATCTCGACCTGGATCTTGGCAGCGAGTTCCTGCGCATCCGCGTTGACCTGCAGGATCCTGGGATGCCGCGGACCATATTCCTGGGAAAGCTGCGCCTCCTCCCGCAACAGCGCGGCCTGCTGCTGACGCAGACTCGCGATGATCGGCGAATTCATGACCTCGGGCACCGATTCGAGTCCTTCGCCGCGCAGTTCCCGAATCAGGCGCAGTCGGGAGTCCTTGTCGGCGATCTCGGCCTGGGCGGCGAGCAGGGCTTGGCTGACGGTCGCGACATGTTGCTCGCTGAACCGCACTCCTTGGGAATTGTGCAGGCCGTGCTCTGCCTTATAGGTTTCGACCGCTGCCTCGGACTGCAGCAGCTGATCGTGCAGTTCGGCGATGCGCTTGTTCAGCCACTCCGATGCTCGGTCGTTGGCCGCCTGCTTCGACGCGAGCTCATCGAAGATATAGATTCTGGCCAGTTCATTGGCGATGCGAGCGGCAGTTCTGGCGTCCTTGGCAGTGTAGGCGATCTGAATGACGCGGGTGTCCCCGTACTGCTGCACATCGAGGCCATCCAGCAGGTTTGCGGCCGCCGCGGTCATGATCTCATCGGGTGAGTAGGGTTCGGCCGTCGCAGTGGTGAGGCTATCCGGTGCCGCCGACGCGCCCAGCAGATCGCCACGAAGCTCCGCGAGCCGCGCCCCAGCTTGGTTGAGTCCCCTTGCCAGCAGACCGCTTATAGCGGCATCGTCGGGCCGCCCCTGCCCCTCGCCCGCTATGTCCAAGGGATCGCCGCTGGCCTGTTCCGCACGGGCTGCCTCCGGCATCCACCAGTCGCCCGGCAGCCATCGGGTCAGTAGCGACAGCGCACCTCGCGGCGCATCCTCGGTCTCCTGACGGAGGGCGATGTTGAATTCAGGGTCGTCGAGGAGGTTCAATGCCACGATCGCGTTTTCCGCGTAGGATCGGGACTGCAGCAACGCGATCTGCGTTTGGATGCTAACCGCCTCCCGGGGTAGGTTGTCGGTGGCTGAAGTCGGATCGAAGATCAGCCTGGGTTGCGGCTCGAGCAGCACGGCTGAGACCGCCCGATACTGCGGGATCAGATCGAATGCGATCAGGCCTGTAGCGCCCGTCAGCACCAATACCGTCAGCAGGATCAAGGTCAGGCGCCGACGCAGCAGCTTGATGATGCCCTTGACGTCCATGCCCTCGTCCGGCGTACCCGGCGCCGCCACCGCATGGTGATCGGACAACGCATTCCCGTCGCGGCGCATGATTGCCGCGCCCGTTCTGCTAGCGTGCCTAAATGCGCTCATTCTTGTTCTCGCTACGCGAGATACCGGCTCACCCTGGCAAACTTTCGATCGCAATCGACCCGATTGCAATCGATGCGAATTCGCCTAAAATCAGTTATAGAACGAGTGCGGTGCAGATGTCTACCCCGCGGATTCTATCCGTGTGCGCCACCCGACCATGGCTCGGGTTGGCTTTGGGCCGCCTGAGGCCAGTGCGGGGTGCTTGGTTCCCTGATCCGCACGGGATTGGCCGGCTCTGAACCGGCGAGTGAGACGGGCAGGAATGTCATTCGACCACGCAACTGATCGCGGACCTGCTGCCGCAATGAGGCGTGCTGCTGCGTCGGATGCGTTATCCGGCCATTCCAGCCCGGCTGCAGCAGAACTCCCCAGGGCTACGCGCGCCCTCCTCGTCGGCTGGTCGTTCTACCTGGTTCTCAGCCCATTCTATGTATTTTCGAGCGGGAACCCTCAACCGGCCGACTTCCTGATGGCGATGCTCATTGTGCTCGTCCTTACCGGCACGACATGTCGAGTGGCACGGGCTTCCGATCTCTACTTCTGTATGGGCTCATTCTTATTGGGGGTGTCGTTGGTAAATCTATACTGGTGGAGCATTTATTACGAACGTATCACGCTGATGGCGATACTGTTTTATGCATACAACGCGTCAATCGTGGTTTTCCTGGTGAGCATCATCAGATCGGCACCGGCGCAAGCGCTGGCGGCGACGCAGCTCGGATTGCTCGCTGGGATCTTGATCGAGACTGCCGCGATCGTCCTCGTGCCAGAGTCGACATTCCGCGGCGCGGGCACTTTCAAAAACCCAAATCAGCTCGGGTACTGGTCCCTGTTGATCGCGGCGTGTTGGCTGGTCACCCGGGGGGATCGCCAGCTCGGGCTGCTCGACCTCGGCGTTTTGATGATGGTGGGTCACCTGATTGCTGTCTCTTTGTCGAAGGCGGCGATGATCGCTTTTGGACTGCTCCTTATACTCGCTGCGTTTGGTCAAGGTCTGCGAAGCCGACCATTGATCGGCGCCTTCGCCCTGCTGGTCGTCACCTCCCAACTCTTGCTGGCGGTGCCAGACCAGTTGCAGGTCTGGACGACGGACATGATGTCGGAGGGACAGGTTGCGAAGGTGCTGAAGAGGTTCGACAGCCTTGGCAAGCACGGCGACGACTCGGTGGCAGGACGAGGTTACGACCGGATCTGGAGATACCCGGAGTATCTATTTTTCGGCGCCGGCGAGGGAGTCACGTATCGCCTCCTCAAAGGAGGGGACGAATTCAACGAACTCCACTCTACATGGGGCACGATTTTGTTTTCGTACGGGATCGGAGGATTTATTCTGTTCATGGCGATGCTCGTAATCATCTTCCGCCGTGCCCCGTGGCGGCATAGCTTGTATTTTGTGCCGATTGTTCTTTACGGCCTGACGCATCAGGGATTGCGGTTCTCGATGCTCTGGGTGTTCTTCGGCCTGGTCTTTGGGCTCGCTCACGTTGGCCATCGCACCCGCTCCCGGCCCTACCCCCCGTTATCTACCCCTGATTGAGCCGGCGTTCGGTCGGAACGCTCGCGAGGCGGTTCCGGACGCGGAGCGGCAATTTGACCTGGGAATCAAGATGGCCGCGGTCAGGCCCTTCTGCGATCACGTCCACTCAGGCTTTTTGCTTTTGGCCTGCGGATCGTCCTAACGTCGCGGAGCCGCCCCTACCACACCGGCGCGAACGTCCCTCCGGAGCAGACCAGGCGAACGGCTTCCGCGACGAGATCCGGTGCGATGTTGGTCGGGATGTAGCCCGCGGATATACAGCGCGAAGCCGTGGATGATCTCGTCGCGATCCTCACGAGTGGACAGCAGGATGATCGGCGCCTCGGGGACGCTCGTTGCGAAGTCGCTCCAGCCAGTCGATGACGAGGTCCGACGCCACGCACTCGGACACCTCGAAAAACCACTAGCGGAAGAGATCTGGACGTGATTCTCTGCCATATGTTGTGGCAGGGAGCGGCGAATGGTGGGTCAGCCGGGACTGTTTGATCGCGACGAGCGATACGCCAGCCTGTCGGCGGCGGGCGATCCGCTCGAGCGGCTGGCGGCGGTGGTCGACTTCGAGCTGTTCCGCCCCGAGCTGGACGCGGCGCTCGAGCGGTCCGATCGGACCAAGGGCGGGCGCCCGCCCTACGATCCGGTGCTGATGTTCAAGATCCTGGTGCTGCA
>CAYMHN010000327.1:0-4669 GCA_964390235.1 uncultured Candidatus Competibacteraceae bacterium | reverse complement strand
CAACAAACTCTGCCGATCTTCGACTACTCGGATGTAGTCGATCACTTCGCCAACGGTGATTCCGAAGCCCGCGGTGCAATCTTCACCCGGCCCGAAGTGGTGGACTTCGTGCTCGACCTGGCAGGCTACACTACCGACCGGCCGCTGCATCGTTGCCGACTGCTCGAACCCGCCTTCGGCGATGGCGACTTCCTGCTGCCCGCTGTCGAGCGCTTGCTGACAGCCTACGCCGGGCAGGTTCCGGATCGCTCCCGGATCGCTATGACTGGATCGGCGTCTAATTTTGAATCGACCTTGCCATCGTAAACTCGCAGGAGTCCCGCCATGCGTTCCCTGTCACTACCCTACCCCGATGACCTGCTGGTGACCTCCGGCAAATCGCCGCAGGCGCTGGAGGAAGAACTGGCTTTTCTGCTGGCCGCTAAGCTGTTCGAGCTGCATCGACTGTCGCTGGGCAAGGCCGCCGAGTTCTGCGGCATGAACAAGCTGCGGTTCATGTTCGAGCTGGGTCGTTTGCAGATCCCGGTGATGAACCTCGACGATGACCAGATCGCCGATGAGCTGCGCGATGTCTGAGGCAGAGGTCACGCGCAAGACCATTGTTGGCGAACAGCGGTCCGCGCCGGCGAACTGCCCTGAGCGAGCATGGCCAATTTCATGCCTCACCAATGACCGTGAGAATGGTCGGCCCGGGAATGATCAGCAGTACCGTGGTACTGCGGCAACGAAAGCAAGCCAGAGTTCGATGGACAAGGGAGGATTCCTGGTAATGGCTGATGTCAGGTTGCTGTTTCACGCGCTGCCAGTTCCGCAATTTGGCGATCATGCACCCGTGATAGCAGAAGGAGTGCCGCGACCGCACCTATGAGTGCCAGAAACATGTCCGACTGCGTGTCCCACGGATCGCCCTGCGTACCGAGGAACTCATCGGCCCCTTGTCCCATCACCAGCGCGGCGCCCCACTCAAGCAGTTCGTAGGTGGCGCTGATCGCAAGTACGACACAAACGACCAGGAAATTCAGCATCCACTTGCCTTGGACATACAGACCTCGAATGAGGATCTCGCGGCCGACCAGGGCCGGAACGAAGCCCTGGAAGAAGTGGCCGATCTTGTCGTATGGATTGCGGCTGAGATTCAGCAAGTCTTGCAGCTGAAACCCCAACGGCACCCGCGCGTAGGTGTATGCACCGCCCAGGATCAGCACGATGGCGTGCAGGAAGATGCAGCAATAGAGTAATGTGGTTAACGGGAAGCGTCGATAGGTCGTCCACATGACCGGTAACGCGATCATCACCGGCAAGACTTCCATCAACCAGGTGAGCCGGTCGTACGGACGTATCCCGGAAATCAACAGGACGACGATCACAACGGCAGATGCCGTCACCAGGGCGTGAGTGCGCGTGGTGAACATGGTATGCAGCAACCTAACTGGTAAGCATTAAGCACTGGTCAGGCGTCCTCCGACGAATGCAGCACCCCCGCGCGTGCCGCAAGCAGCCGCCAGGAAATACTCGAAGGCCTTCGCGTAGTCCCGGCGGACACCGTCACCGTCGAAATAGGCCCAGCCAAGAGCGAACCGGGCCGGGGCATGGCCTGCGTCCGTCAGCTTTTTCAGGCGCCGCACGGCACGCCGGTGATCCCTGATCTCGGGCGGACCGTGCCAGAGCGGCCAGATCTCGCCGAACGCACGCTGCTCCGCCTCACCGCCCCACATGCGATAGTCCTCCACGGGTCCGCCTACCAGGCAGGTCCGCAAGCACTGTCCGGAATCGCGCCGTGGTGCGTGATTTCACATCGGGTCGCGCACCAAGATAACACTGGATGCCGAGAAGTGCGACGGGCGCTGGAGGAGCGCGCGGCTAACGCACGAGTTCACCGGCGGATTCATTTCAGTGCTTGCACGAGGTACGTACGAAAAGGAATTCGCACTCCTGACCCAGTCTCGTATGAAGCCAACTCTTCCGACACCGCCTGAACCACCACTTGCCGTGCTTCCACGGTTGCGGCATTGAAACCGGGCGCCATTGGCGTTGCACTCACATGCCGGGGGACAAAATCGCTCAGGCTCGGCAATTCGACGTCGAACTGCTGCACCATAGCCTGAATATTCTCGAACCCGGCTTCCGCAAGCAGGGAGCGAATAGCTGCCAGATCGCAAAGACTAAATGCGGCTCCCAGACCTGTCGCGGTCTGCGCGTCTATATAGCGCGTGACGGCTTGTACGAGCGCATAGAAATAGGGACTCTCCTGCACGTCGCACCAGAGGCTCACGGCCACGCGGCCACCCGGCTTCAGAACCCGGCACATCTCCGCTAGAGCCCGTGGCCGGTCGTCCAGAAATTGGAGTGTTTGCGCGCAGAGGACGACGTCGAACTCCTCCTCCGCGAACGGGAGATCATGCGCGCTCTTCTCGAACCACTCGATCGCCGCACCCCGGACGGGCGGCAGGGATCGGGCGACAGCGATCATTCCCGCGTTAACATCGACGCCAACCGCGCGGCCAGATAGCCCGACCGTTTCGGCAGCAAAGCGTGTCGCAGCGCCGGTGCCGCAACCAACATCCAGCACCACTTCTCCGTCTCGCAGGGCAGACCGCTCCACGAGCGCTTGAGCAGCCGGCCCAAGGATGGCCGGAACGAGTATTTGCTCGTAACGCTCTGCAGCATCACGGGCTAGTTGCCATTGTGTGGAGATTGTCATGCGCGATCACCCCTTACCGCCCAACGTCGCGCATCACCGGGACGGCGGTGACGACTTACCACTTGAAACCGGCCCGGCCGCCGGCTCCGGTGCATGCGATTGTTCGTCGTGCCTCGGCTCCCACACGGGACGATTCGAAGCCGCTAGCCGTCGAGCAGCGTCTTCGGCAATGGCAAAGACGTCGCCACCAAACCGGTCAGAGATTTCGCGTCGTATTCGATGAATCTCATCAATCGGTGAATCAGTCTTCTTCTGCATCATCGCCTAGTAGCTCCTCTGGAGTGCAGATGATCGGGAGAGGAATGCCCAAAGCGGTCAGCACCTCGTAGATGCGTGGCAGAATCTTGGCGTTCGCGATGTGCTTGCAGTTCCATGTCAACAGATATTGTATCCGATGATGGGCCACGCTTGCGATATGAAGCGCGTCGACCTGCGCTTTGGTCGGCAATAAGCCCAAGGACATGATTTCCTCCGCAATCCGAGGTATCTCGGGAGCATTCGGCAATAACGGGATACCATCGAGCGATTCAAGTCTTTCAGCAGCCAGCGTCGCGTCGCCTACCGAAGCCTCGTCGATCACATATTGGGACACCACGAGTTCGTAATTCTGGCGCTGGTCATGCCACCAACGGTGCGTCAGTAGTTGCCGAGCGGCGGTTACAACGTGACCGCTTGGTTTTTGCCGGAGGTAACTGACGATTGATGTTTCGATGTAGACAGTGTCCATCACGACATCCTATCACGACGAACTATTATTTCACCGTTTGAACTGTCGTGTTGCAACACGACGATTTCGTCGGATAACATTCATGAGCGCCTGTAAGTTGCTGATCTGTTTGAACAGGCTGCATTGCTATACGACCATATGCCAAGGAGGCGAACACGACAGGGAAACCTGCCAACCACTCCGTCATCCGGATTAGCATCCCGCGTAGCCGGGGGCCTTGGAAGTGAAATCGTTTCCGACTTGATCATCCTGAAAGCTGCATGGACTTCCTGGTTTTATAGTAGCGTCTACCGAGATTGTAAAGGCCGGGGCCGATCCGGCTGGTCTGGCGCGTTCCCCGACTATCACCCCTTCACGCAGACCACCTGCTTCAGGGTATGCACGACCTCGACCAGGTCGGTCTGGTTGGCCATCACCTGGTCGATGTCCTTGTAGGCGCCGGGGATCTCGTCCACCACGCCCTTGTCCTTGCGGCACTCCACGCCCTCGGTCTGGGCCTCCAGGTCGGCGGTCTTGAAGCGGCGCTTGGCCTCGGTGCGGCTCATCCGCCGGCCGGCGCCGTGGGCACAGGATTCGAACGATTCGGCGCTGCCCTTGCCGCGCACGATGTAGGAACGCGCGCCCATGCTGCCGGGAATGATGCCCAGTTCGCCCTCCCCGGCGCGGATCGCGCCCTTGCGAGTGACATAGACCTCGGCGCCGTAATGGGTTTCGCGGGCGACATAGTTGTGGTGGCAGTTGATCGCCTCGCGGCTGATCTCGAACGGCGGCAGCACCTTCCGGAGCGCTTCCAGGATCAGCCGCATCATCTCGCGGCGGTTGTGCAGGGCGTAATCCTGCGCCCAGTGCACCGCCTGGACGTAGTCGTCGAAGTGCTCGCCGCCTTCCTGGAAATAGGCCAGATCCCGGTCCGGCAGCTGCTGGATATGGCGCTCCATGTCCTTCTTGGCCAGCTGGATGAAATACCGGCCGATGACGTTGCCGATGCCGCGCGAACCGGAATGCAGCATCACCCAGACCAGGCCGCTCTCGTCCAGACAGACCTCGATGAAATGGTTGCCGCCGCCCAGGGTGCCGAGCTGGCGGGTCCAGGTCTGCGGCAGGTTCTTGACCATCTTGGCGATGCCGGGGTGCTTGGCGACGATGGCGGCCAGCCCCCGATCCAACGCGGCCACCGTGGACGCCGGCACGGCCCGCTCGTCGTGCATGGCGAAGCCGACCGGAACCGCGTCCTCGATCGC
>CAYMHN010000326.1:0-4671 GCA_964390235.1 uncultured Candidatus Competibacteraceae bacterium | reverse complement strand
ACTCCAGGCCCAAGCTCCGCAGCCACGCCCCGATCTCCATCACCCGTTCTCCGATGCGCGGTACCGGGCCATCCCGGGTGCGGGCATCTGTGCGAAATACTATACCGCAGGGCGCTTCAGGCGCACAGCAACCCTTTCCTCCGCAGGATGAGCCGGATCGCAGCCCGGCGCCGGGATTTGGTCAATAATGACCGAACCATCCGTCAGTATTTACATAATAACCAATATAATCATTGCTTTAGATAACACCCCTCCAGCGCTAAAGTAACCCCATCGATGTATGGAGGGACTGGACATGACGTACTCACTCACCGCCTTGGCTTTCGCCGCCACGCTAGCCACGATGAACCTGTATCCGTCAAACCCGCCGACCGAGCAACATGCCGAGCCGCTGGCCCAGCCGGTCGCGATCCGAACCCTGGCCGTCGCCTTCACCCGCCCGATACCGGCCGAACTCGATGAAACCGAGCGCCACGCCCTGGGGCAGAGAGTCTATCTGCGCAGCTGCGTCAATTGCCACGGCATACAACCCCGCGAGCTGGCCGACGCCGATGCTCAGCGCTTCGTCGCCAACGTGCTCGAGGGCAGCAGCACCATGCCGGCGCTCGGCTTCAAGCTCGACGCCGCCGAGGTCGAACTGGCACAAGCCTATGTCGCCCTGTGCAGCCGCGACTACAACGCCTGCTGAGACCGGCAACGTCCCCGGATTGCCGCGGGCGACCCGAATGGCTAGACTGATGTACGGAACCCGGGGGGTTCCGGAGATGGGCGGGTAAGACCTGCGATCTCAAGGGGCAGGGAAGGATTTCTGCTCTTCGCGTGAGTGGGTGCAAGACCGCTTGCGCGGGATATCTGACCTATGCTGACATCCCAGGACCATGCGGCAAACGCTACGAATGCCGTATGCAAGATTCTGCGTATTTCACCAAGCGATGCCGATAGCGTGGCTCGCATCATCGAGCAGGCCATCAGCAGCGCCACTCGCGAGTGCGCAAGCAACATCCGCCGCCAGTTGAAGCAGGAACACGCTGCCGCAGAGGAGCGTCTGACATGTTTGCTGAGTTCGTCACCCACGGTGATCTACAGTTTCAAGGCGAGTGGCGACTACGGACCGACGTTCATCAGCCGGAATATCAAGGATCTGCTCGGCTATGAGCGCGAGGAATACCTCGAGAGCCCGGATTTCTGGCGCAGCCGCGTGCACCCCAAGGATATGTCGCGTATCGAGAAAGACTATGCGCGGCTGTTCGAGGAAGAGCGCCTCGCCATCGAGTACCGATTCCGCAAGAAGGACGGCAGCTACTGCTGGATCAGCGACGAGTTGCAGTTGCTGCGCAATGCGGCGGGAGATCCGATCGAGGTGGTCGGTGCATGGAGCGACATCACCGCGCGCAAGCAAATCGGCGAAGCCCTGGTCGCCGCGCAAGACCGCATCGGGCGCATGCTGTTGTCCGCGCCCGCGGTGATCTACAGCTACAAGGCGACGGGCGATTTCGCCCCGACCTTCGTCAGCGAGAACATCCAGGACTGGCTGGGTTACGAACCGCGGGAATACCTCGAAAGCCCGGACTTTTGGCGACGCTGCGTGCACCCCGACGAACTCGCGGCGGTGGAGGCCCAGGCCGGCCGCCTGTTCAAGCAAGGTCGTCTCACGGTCGAATACCGATTCCTCAAGAAGAACGGCAGCTGGTGCTGGGTGAACGACGAACAACGCCTGATTCGGGACGAGGACGGCCAACCGCTCGAGGTGGTCGGCTCGTGGAGCGACATCACCGAGCGCAAGCGGGCGGAGGAAGCGGCGGCGGCGGCCCGCGAGCGCATCGAACACCTGCTCACCAGCTCGCCGGCCGTGATTTACAGCTTCAAGGCCAGCGGCGACTACGCACCGACCTTCATCAGCCGGAATGTCAAGGACCTGCTCGGCTATGAGCGCGAGGAATACCTCGAGAGTTCGGATTTCTGGCACAGTCGCGTCCATCCCTCGGATAGTCCGCGCATTCTCAGAGCTTATGCGCGCCTGTTCGAGGAGGAGCGCCTCAGCAGCGAATACCGTTTTCGCAAGAAGGACGGCAGCTACTGCTGGGTCAGCGACGACCTGCAAGTGATCCGCAATGCAACTGGCGAGCCCATCGAGGTGGTCGGTGCGTGGAGCGACATCACCGTGCGCAAGCAGCTCGGCGAGGCCTTGGTCGCCGCGCAGGAGCGCTTGGTTCATTTGCTGTCCTGTGCGCCCGCGGTGATTTACAGCTACAAGGCGACGGGCGATTTCGCCCCGACCTTCGTCAGCGAGAACATCCAGGACTGGTTGGGTTACGAGCCGGGGGAATACCTCGAAAGCCCGGATTTCTGGTGGCGCTGCGTACACCCCGACGATCGGGCGTCCGTGGAAGCCCAGTCGGTGCGCTTGTTCGAGAAAGGCCGGAACACGACCGAGTATCGATTCCTCAAGAAGGACGGCAGCTGGTGCTGGGTGATCGACGAACAGCATCTGATCCGGAATCGCGACGGTCAACCGGTCGAGGTGGTCGGTTCGTGGAGCGACGTCACCGCACCCAAGGAGGCCGAGATCGCTCTGGGCCGCAGCGAGCAGCGCCTGACCGACGCCATCGAATCGATTTCGGAGGGTTTCTCCCTGTACGACGCCGAGGACCGGCTGATCGCCTGCAACCGGGCCTATAGCGAGTTGCTCTATCCCGGATCGGGCACGCCGGCGCCGGGCACGCCGTTTGAAACGCTGATCCGCAACGCGGCGGAACAAGGCCTGATCGAGGAAGCGAAGGGACGGGTCGAGGAGTGGGTCGCCGAACGGCTCGCCAGGCACAGAACCCCTGGAGAATCCCATGTCCAGCGCCGCGCCGGTGACATCTGGATTCACGTCAACGAGCGCAAGACCACGGAGGGCGGCACCGTCGCCGTCTACACCAATATTACCGAAATCAAGCGCGCGGAAGAGGAAGTTCGCGCGGCGCAGCGCAAGGCGGAGCAAGCGAACGAACTCGTCAGCGAACAGAAGCGGGCGCTGGAGGTGCTGTCGACGAAACTCTCGAAGTACTTGTCGCCCCAGGTTTATTCCTCGATTTTCACCGGCCGGCGCAGCGTCGAGATCGCATCCACCCGCAGGAAACTGACCGTGTTCTTCTCCGATATCGTGGATTTCACCGAGACCACCGACGATCTGGAATCCGAGGAGTTGACCGGCCTGCTCAACCACTACCTGACGGAAATGTCGAAGATCGCCCTGGAACACGGCGCAACCATCGACAAATACATCGGCGACGCGATACTGGCCTTTTTCGGCGACCCGGAAACGCGGGGCGTCAAGCAGGACGCTCTGGCCTGCGTCAACATGGCCATCGCCATGCAGCGACGGATGCGGGAACTCCAGTCCGAGTGGCGCGATGCCGGGCTGGAAAGGCCGTTCCAGTTGCGCATCAGCATCAACACGGGCTATTGCACGGTCGGCAATTTCGGCAGCGAGGACCGCATGGACTACACCATCATCGGTGGCGAGGTGAACCTGGCGTCACGCCTCCAGTCGCATGCCGAACCGGGCGGCATTCTCATCAGTCACGCCACCTATTCGCTGGTCAAGGATCTCATTCCGGCCGAGGAGCAGGAGCCCGTAAAGGCCAAGGGATTCGCCAGGCCGGTCCGCAACTACAAGGTGCTCGACCCGGTCGATGCACGGGTGGACCAGACCAGCATCATC
This sequence comes from uncultured Candidatus Competibacteraceae bacterium, assembly GCA_964390235.1. Classification (GTDB taxonomy): domain Bacteria; phylum Pseudomonadota; class Gammaproteobacteria; order Competibacterales; family Competibacteraceae; genus CAYMHN01. Next base: position 962 of record CAYMHN010000326.1, on the reverse strand, counting down.
CGCGAAGAACGGGACGGACTGAGGATAGTCCTGGACTTGCAGAAGCTGGACAGGGCGACCGCCGTCCAAGCACTGGAGAAACTCCTCGTGCGGCTCGGAACCTGAGCCGGGGCCAGCCTCCAGCCCGAGTCCAGCGGGGCCTTGGACCGGATCGGCGCTGGCCGGACTACCACTTGGCGGGCAGCTTCTTGTGAATCACGATACGCTTGCGATCGGCGCTGATATAACCGCCCTGTTTGAGTTCCTTGAGGATCACGCTGATCATCGCCCGCGAGGCATAGGTCTTGTCCGCCAGCGCTTGATGGGTGAGGTTCTCGATCACCTGCCGGCCGTTGCGTTCCACGGTCAATTCGCTCAGAACCTCGACCACCCGCTCGTAGACCCCCTTCAGCGCCAGGCTCTTGGTGGCGCCGGTCTGTTGGCGCAGCCTGTTCGCCAGCGCTTGCAGCAGGCTGATGGCGATCGGCACATGCGCGTGCAGGCAGGCGATGAAATCGTCCCGGGCGATGATCAGCATTCGGGAAGGTTCCAGTGTCATGACCGAGGCCGAACGGGGTTCGGCGTCGATCAGCGACAGCTCGCCGAAATACTCGCCCGGACCCAGTATCTGGATCAGAACCTCATTGCCCTCCTCATCGCCGACGAAGACCTTGGCCAGACCGGAGAGGATCAGATACAGCGAATCCGAGCGATCGCCTTCGTTGATCAGGATCATGTTTTTGGGGTAAGTACGCGTGATGGCATGCGCCGCCAGCACGTCCAGCTCGGCCTGGTCGAGAGCGGCGAACAGGGAGATTTTAGCCAGGAAGGATTGCACCATAACGCATACCTGCGCGATCAAGCGGATTATCTTGCTTCAGCATAGCAGTCCGATCGACCAATGGCTAAGCAGGTTTGGTGAATACTGACCGAACCGCGCGTCAGTATTTACATAATAATCAATATAATCATAGCTTTAGTTA
>CAYMHN010000325.1:0-4693 GCA_964390235.1 uncultured Candidatus Competibacteraceae bacterium | reverse complement strand
GAAGGTCGCCGCCCCGTCGCTGGCGCCACCGCGCCGGGTCGCCGCGATCACCCCGGCCGGCACCCCGATCAGCAGGGCGATGATCAGGGCCAGGGTGGTGATTTGCAGGGTCACCGGCAGGGCCAGGGCAATGGCCCGGGCCACCGGCTCGTTGTCCACCAGCGAACGGCCCAGATCGCCTTGCAGCACGCCGCCCAGCCAGGACAGGTACTGCATGTGCAGCGGCCGGTTCAGCCCCAGGCGTTCGCGCACCGCCGCCAGCGCCTGCGGGGTCGCTTCCTGGCCCAGGATCATGAGCGCCGGATCGCCGGGCAGGATCTGCATGACGGCGAACACCCCGATGGTGACCAGCAGCAATATCGGGATCGTGACCAGCAGCCGGCGCAGGAGGTAACGGCTCAGTTCAGTTGCTCTCCGGGCCGGCCCGGGTCGGTTCGCGCATGGGCAAGATCAGGGATCGAGCCAGACGTCCTCGAAGCGCATCATGGAATCGGGTATGTGCCGGTAACCGTGCAGGGTGTTGCGATAGGCCTTCATCTCTTGCAGGTGATAGATGAAGATGTAGGGGAAGTCACGGTTGAAGACTTCCAGCGACTGCCGGTACAGCTCCCGCCGCTCGGCCTGGTCGACGGCCGCGCGGGCGGCCTCCAGCAGCTGGTCCATCTCCTCGTTGGAGTAGTGACTGAAGTTGATGCCGCCATCGGTATGGAACCAGGGATAGGCGCTCAGGTCCGGGTCGTTCCGGGGGCTGAGTTCGATCTGGGCGGCGGTATAGTTGGCTTCCCGCATGCGGGCCAGTATGGTGCCGAACTCGACCTGCTGGATGTTGATGGTGATGCCGACTTCCTGGCACATGGCGGCGACGATCGAGGCGACGCGGATGCTTTCATCGTCGGGGGTGATCAGCAGGGTGAAGCTGAACCCGTCGGGCACGCCGGATGCGGCCAGCAGTTCCCGGGCGCGGTCCAGGTCGCGCTGCGGCGCCGGATCATCGTCATCGACCACCCAGGTGGCCGGCGAGAACGGACCGATGGCCGGCACCGCCGCCTCGCCGAAGATCGAATCCACGATGACCTGGCGGTCGATGCAGGCGCTCACCGCGGCGCGCCGCTCGGGCGTGCCCAGATCGGCCGACTGGGTGTTGATCCAGAGCCCGCGAAAGCCCAGGCCGCCGATGATGCTGAGCGTGATGTCGGAATTGTTCATGAACCGGTCCACGGCCCGGCCGGGGACGGTGTTGATGATCTGGATGGCGCCGGTCTCGAGGTTGATGATGCGCGATTCGGCGTCCACGAAGGGCCGGTAGACGACCTGATCGAGGTAGGGCAGTCCTTGCTTGAAATAGTCCTCGTTGCGCGTCAGCACCACGCGGTCGTCACGGATGCGTTCGACGAACTTGAACGGTCCGGCGCCGATCAGGGCCTGGGAGAAATCCCGGCCGAGTTCCGTGGACGCGGTGGGGGATACCATCATGCCCGACCAGCTGGCCATGGCCGGCAGAAACGCCCCGAACGGCTGGCTGAGCACGACCCGCACCGTGAACTCGTCCTCGACCACCACCTCCTGGACGAACACCAGTTCACCGATGCGCGCCGAACCGAATTCGGCATCGCGCATGCGCTCGAAGTTGTAGGCCACCGCCTCGGCGTTGAACGGCGTGCCGTCGTGGAAGGTCACGTCGTTGCGCAGATGGAAGGTGTAGTTGAGACCGTCGTCGCTGATCTCCCAGGATTCGGCCAGTTCCGGGACGATCTGCAAGTTCTCGTCGACATCGACCAGGGTCGCGAAGATATTGTGCAGCACGGTACGCGAGGCATTCGAGCTGGTCAGATGCGGGTCCAGTTCCGGCGGATCATCCGCCAGGCCGACCGTCAAGCTCCCGCCACGACGGGGTTCGTCCTGGGCGAATGCCGGTGCGGCAAGCAGCATGGCGGCGGCGACGGTCGCCGATAGTAATGTGCGGTAAGGGCTCATTGGTATTGTTCTCCCGGGCGTTCTGGTCGCGAGGCGACTTTGTTAGATGAGTGATCACACTCCCTGCGGTCGCCATGGTAGCACGCCATGTCGTCCGATGGGGGTCGCTTCAGAGCATGCCGCTCAGGGCGAACCACAGCACACCGGCGACCGAACTGGCCAGGAGCGTCGGTATCATCCCGGTCTTGAATCGGAAGATCGCGAGGACGGCGGCGGCGGACAGAATCACGGCCGGGCTGTTGATCGAGGATGCTATCGGCACATCCACGCTCAGGCCATAGCCTGCCCAAGGCTCGACCCGATCGAAGAAAACGTGCAGCGCAAACCAGATCGCCAAATTCATGACGACGCCGACCACGGCTGCGGTGATGGCTGACATCGCGCCGGTCAGCGCCTTGTTGTCACGCAAGGTTTCGATGAACGGAGCGCCGAGGAAAATCCAGAGGAAACAGGGGACGAAGGTGACCCAGGTCGTTAGAACGGCGGCTAGCGTGGCGGCAAGCATCGGATCCAGCCCGCCGGCATCGCGGTACGCGCCCATGAACCCCACGAACTGGACAACCTGAATCAGTGGTCCCGGCGTAGTCTCCGCCATGCCCAGACCATCCAGCATCTCGCCCGGCGTAAGCCAGCCGTAATTCTGTACCGCCTCCTGCGCCACATAGGCGAGAACGGCATAGGCGCCACCGAAGGTAACGACCGCCATCTTGCTGAAGAACACGGCGATCTGGCTGAAGACGTTCCCCGGTCCCAAGCTCACCAGCAGAAGCACGATCGGGGCAGCCCACAGGAGCAGGAACATGCTGGATATCTTCAGCGACCATCCGAGGTTCGGACGAGTATGGGGGGGTGGTTCCTCACCAAGTGCGGAATCCTTGTCGGCCAGCGCGACCCCTTGGCGATTGCCGTGCCCGCCGCCGACTTGAAACCAGGATGATCCCGTCCGTCCACCGAGGAATCCGATCAGGGCGGCGGTGACAATGATCAAGGGGAAGATCACGTCGAAGAAGAATATTGCAACAAAAGCCGCCACGGCGATGCCGATCATCGCCGGGTTCTTCAGCGCGCGGTTGCCGATCCGCACCACCGCCTGCAGGACGATCGCGAGCACGGCCGCCTTCAGCCCGAAAAACAGACCTTCGACGACACCGACATTGCCGAAGGCGGCGTAGATGTAACTGAGGGCGAGGATGGCAAGAAAGCCGGGAAGCACGAACAAAGTGCCCGCGACCAATCCGCCTTTCGTCCTGTGCAGCAGCCAGCCGATATAGACAGCCAACTGCTGCGCTTCCGGACCCGGAAGCAGCATGCAGTAGTTCAGGGCGTGCAGGAAACGGTGTTCCCCGATCCACCGCTTTTCCTCCACCAGAATCCGGTGCATCACGGCTATCTGCCCGGCAGGGCCACCGAAGCTCAACGCCGCGACCCGTAGCCACACCCTGAGGGCTGCGCTGAACGGTATGCCGTGCTCACGCACTACGCTGGACTCGTGCGTATCGCATGTGGGTATCTTTTCCTGGATCCCGCTTTCCCGATTTCCTCACGGGCCAATCGTGGGTTTCATCAGTGGCGTCGCGGCACCACCGGTAGAATGCATCGTACAGCGTCAGACCCGCCTCCAACTGGGCGATATCGTCCGCATACATCCGGGAAAGCCCGAGAGAAGCCGCAAGCAGCCCTGGCGCTTCGGGCGCAAGATCAAGACGCGCCGTGTCGGCCCCTCGGACAATGGTGGCAAGTCGGAGCAAGGGTTTGAGCGTAAGTCCGAACTCGGCCACCATCACATCGAAGGTACAGAGGTCTTGCCTGTGGCTCCAGAATACATCGTCGATGTCGAACGGCACCGCGGCGAAGCGCTCGCCCACGGCCGCAACCTCCGACGGGGCAACGAACAGGAAGACGGCCCCCGGGTCGACGAAACGGCGTATCAACCAGGCACAGGCGATGCGGTCCACCTTCGGGCGGGATCGGGTAACCCAGACCGTGCGGCCATACCGGTCTCGCGGGGGCAGCTTCGCTTCCGGAACAGCCGGCAGCCCGGCAGTCGCCCAGGCGTCATATCCGCCTTCCAGCACCTCCGCCGGTACCTTTTCATGGCGCAGCCATGCCGCCACGCCCTCGCTCAGTTTCTTGCCTCGATGGCAGATGATGATCGCAGATTGCCCTCTGAGTCTGTCCACCCAGTCATACGGGTCGGTGTGGGGGTGTCGAATCGAGCCGGGGACAAGGCGTGGGTCGAGCGCGAAATCTTCATCCGTGCGGACATCGATCAAGGCGGGGCACTTCGGAGTTCCGACAAGTCGGGCGAGTCTATCGATGGAAATCGTCGTGGTCGAAGTCATGTCGCGCGTCCTGTTCAAATAGGCGGTTTCGGACGCGATGCTTCGGCCTGTCGCCTCGTGGGGAGATCGCATTCCCCATGGTGAAATTATGGTGTCCGTTGGGGTTGCTGTCAAACGCGTGGAGACCGTGTTCAGGGCGATCGCGCTATGCTGGAGGCCCGTCCCGGGCTGATGCAGGCAAGGCCTGCGGGCGCGCTGCAAGCGGCGCGAGCGGTCGCGGCTGGCCGCGATCCGATGCGCCGCACGGTCGAGCGCTATTGAGTTATGGGCGTGACCGTGCTAAGGCGATTTCCGGTAAAGAATCCACCTGCTCTTGTCCCTATGTCTGTTGGCGGTAGGATGTGGTGAGGAACGAACCGCATCATTCGCGACCGATG
>CAYMHN010000324.1:0-4695 GCA_964390235.1 uncultured Candidatus Competibacteraceae bacterium | reverse complement strand
ATTCGCGATGCGCTTGCGGATCAGATCGCTGATTTCGGATGGATTGAGTTGCATGCTATTCCCCTTGAATTACTGACGCAGCGCGGAGGCGAGTTTGCCCAGCTTGCTTCTGGCCGAACCGTCGATGACCAGATCGCCGGCCCGGATGATGGCCCCGCCGATCAGCGATTCATCGACCCGGCAACTGAGCGTGACGTCCCGGCCCAAGCGTTTGCGCAGGACCTTGGCCAGCTTGTCGCGTTGCTCGTCGCTGACCTCGAAGGCGGCGATGATCTCCGCTTCGACGGTTTTTTCGGCGTCGGACCGGAGTTGCTCGTACACCTGGGCAATGGCGGGCAACAGGCTCAGGCGGTGATTGTCCGCCAGCAGCCGGATGAAGTTGCTGCCCGCCGGGTCCAGCGTGTCCCCGCACAGTTCGATGAGCAGTTCGGCTTTCTGGCGCTGATCCAGGGCAGGGCTGGCCAGCAGCCGTTGCATAGCGGCGTCGGCCGCGATGGCGGACGCCAGCCCGAGCATATCCGACCACAGCGCCAGCCCTTTCTTCTTGCCCGCTTGAGCGGTTTCGAAGGCGGCGCGTGCGTAAGGACGGGCGATGGTAGTCGATTCGGCCATGGTTGCGATCTGCTACAGTTGCTTGACGAGATCGTCGAGCATGTTCTGGTGGGCCTTGGAATCCACCTCGCGTTGCAGGATACGGCTGGCCCCCGCGACGGCGATATCGGCGACCTGCGCCCGCAAGGTTTCGCGGGCCCGGTTCTGCTCCTGCTCGATCTCGGAGCGGGCGGCTTGCAATTGCTTGTCGCCCTCGACGCGAGCTTGGTGCTTGGATTCCTCGATGAGTTCCACGGCGCGTTTTTCCGCTTGGCGGATGATTTCCTGGGCCTGTTGCTTGGCGTCGCGCAAGGTCTCGGTGGCCCGAGTCTGTGCCATCTCCTGCTCGCGTACGCCACGCTCGGCGGCGGCCAGACCTTCGGCGATGCGCTTCTGGCGCTCCTGCAGGGCCTTGGTCAACGGCGGCCATACAAACGTCATGGTGAACCAGACGAACAGGCCGAACGTGATCATCTGCCCGATCAAAGTGGCATTGAAGCCCACGTTTCAACCCCCCTGAAGACTGATTGGAAAGACCGGCATCGGGCGACCTCGGGGTCAACCCGACAGCGGACCGAGGAAGGGGTTGGCGAAGGTGAAGAACAGCGCCATGCCGACACCGATGATGGACACGGCGTCGAGCAAGCCGGCGATGATGAACATCTTGACCTGCAGCGATGCCGCCAATTCCGGCTGGCGCGCGGCGGCTTCCAGGAATTTACCCCCCAGCAGACCGAAGCCGATGGCGGTCCCGATGGCGGCGAAACCCAGGATCAGCGCGACGGCGATGGCGGTCATGCCTTGAACACTAGCGACAAGCTCCATTTTACCTCCGATCAAGCGAGTGGATGAAAGAAAATCGGTGGACTCAGTGTGAATCCTCGTGAGCCATGCTGAGATAGACGATCGTCAGCACCATGAAGATGAATGCCTGCAATGGTACTACCAGGATGTGGAAAATGGCCCAGGGCAGGCCCAGGGTCCATTGCAGATACCAGGGCAGCAGCGCGATCAGGATGAAGATCAGTTCGGCGGCGTACAGGTTGCCGAACAGCCGCAGGCCCAGGGAAATCGGCTTGGCCAGGGTCTCGATCAAATACAGCAGGACATTGGCCGGGGCTAACCATATCCCGAAGGGATGGGTCAGGACTTCCTTGCCGAAACCCTTGGCGCCCTTGACCTTGAAACTGTAGAACAGCACCAGCAGCAGCACGCTGATCGACAGGCCGAAGGTAGCGTTCATGTCGGTGGACGGCACCAGCTTGAAGTACTCGATACCCAGCGCCGCCATGATTTCCGGAACCAGATCGACCGGTACCAGATCCATGAGGTTCCATAGCAGCACCCAGACGAAGATGGTCAGCGCCAGCGGAGCGATCAGCGGGTTGTGGCCGTGGAAGCTGTCCTTGACCTGGGTATCGACGAATTCGAACAAGGCTTCGACGAAATTCTGCATCGGCCCCGGTACGTCGCTGGTCGCGCTCTTGGCGACCCGGTAGAACGGCCAGAGAAACAGCACCCCGAGGACGAAGGATACCGCCAGGGTATCCAGATGAACTGTCCAGAAGCCCTCGCCGATCGACAGCGGCTGCAGGTGGTGAACGATATAATCAGTGGCGGAATGGGCACTGCTTTCGCTCATGGCGTCCTCGTCGACCCGGATTACTCAAAACGTGACCACCAATGCCAGCCAGAAGGCCAGCATGGTGGCGACATAAGCCAGAAACAGGGGGAGCAGGGCAACATCCAGCCACACCAGGATGACGGTGAACAATGCCGCTGTCAGCGCGATCTTGACCGCCTCGCCGATGTAGAAAGCGGCGGCCATCTGATGCGCCGTGGCTCCGGGTCCGATGGCGAACACCCGATAAGCGAAATACCCGGTCGCGATCAGATTGATCGATCCGCCCAGCAGGGCGGAACCAGCGGCGCGCAAATCGGCGAAAGCCAACCCCAAGGTCGCCACCACCAGCGTGATCAATGCCTGAATGGCCAGAACTCTGCGTGTTGTCTGCGCTGCGCCCATGGCGTTATCGGCAATTCCCAACCGGTGCACCCACGGGTCGCCGTCATTCTCAACCCCCTGATTAAGCAGGGGCGCATTATAGGGATTTGGCTTCCAGGGGTCAATTGGAAATAACCCCGGACCTTACCACCTATCAACCTTCTTTTACCCCCTTTGCCAAAGGGGGGCCAGGGGGGATTTCGGAAACGCCACCGCCGATCAGCGCAGCCGATCCAGAATGCCGTCCAGTTCGTCCAGCGAGGTGTATTGTATGATCATGCGTCCCTTGCCCGACGAGGCGTGATACAGCGCGACCCGGGCGCCGATGCGCTCGGATAGTTCGTCCTGCAGGGCCTGGATGTCGGGATCCGGGGTCGGTCTCGCGGGTTTTCCCGTCCCCGCCGGCCGCTGTTGCAGGCGACGCGCCAGCTCCTCGGTTTCACGTACCGAGAGTCCGCGCAGCTGCACCTGCTGGGCAGCCTCTTTCTGCAACTCCGCTCCCAGGGGTAGGAGGGCTCGCGCGTGCCCCATTTCCAGAATACCTCTGGTCAACAACTCGCGTACCGGCTCGCTCAACTCCAGCAGACGCAGCAGATTGCTGACTGCGGTCCGCGAACGCCCCACCGCGTCGGCGACCTGCTGATGGGTGAGATCGAACTCCCGGTGCAAACGCTGCAAGGCGGTGGCCTCTTCCAGCGGATTGAGGTCCTGGCGCTGAATGTTCTCGATCAGAGCCATGGCCATGGCGACCTGATCCGAGACCTCGCGGATCAGGGCCGGTATCTCGGCCAGTCCGGCCAGTTGGGCGGCGCGCCAACGACGCTCGCCGGCGATGATCTCGTAGCGTCCGCCCACGATCGCCCGGACGATGATCGGTTGCACCAGCCCCTGGGCGCGAATCGAGTCGGCCAGCTCCTGCAGACTGTCCGGATGGATCTCCTGACGGGGCTGGAAGCGGCCGCGCGCCAGCGATTCCACCGGCAATTTGCGCAGCGTGCCGTCGAGCTGACCGACGCTGGTCTTGCCCGGTCCGGCCGAGTTGAGCAGCGCGTCCAGGCCGCGCCCTAGACCACGTTTCTTGACTGCCATGCGTGCTTGATCCTCGCAGCTCGGTGGATACGACTCATACGGCCATCCGCGCCACATCCGGCCGCCGCGAGCGCTGGCGGACTTCCTTGGCCAGCGCCCGGTAACTTTCGGCGCCGCGCGAAGCGGGGTCGTAGACGATGATCGGCTGGCCGTAGCTGGGTGCCTCGGCCAGGCGCACATTGCGTGGGATGATGGTGTCGTAGACCTGGTTGCCGAAATGCGTCAGCAACTGCTCGGATACCTCGTTGGCCAGCCGGTTGCGGGCGTCGTACATGGTCCGCAGCAGGCCTTCGATGCGCAGCGTCGCATTGGTCGAGCCGCGCACCCGTTCGACGGTCTGCAGCAGGGCCGACAGGCCTTCCAGGGCGTAATACTCGCACTGCACCGGAATGATCACCCCGTGGGCGGCGGTCAGCGCGTTGACCGTCAGCATGTTCAGCGACGGCGGGCAGTCGATCAGGATGAAGTCAAAATTGGACTCGATTCCGGACAGGGTCCGGCGCAGCCGCAACTGACCGTTGTCCACGTCCAGCAGCGCTACCTCGGCACCAGTCAGATCGCCGTTGGCGGCCAGCACGTGCATTTGCGCGCTGTCGGAAAACTGCAAGGCCTCGCTGATATCGACCTCGCCCAGCAGTACCTCGTAGCTGGTGGAACGAACGCCGTGCTTGTCGATGCCGCAGCCCATGGTGGCATTGCCCTGGGGATCCAGGTCGATCAGCAGCACCTGATTGCTGGTGCGAGTGGCTGCCAGCGAGGCGGCCAGGTTGACCGCCGTGGTGGTCTTGCCAACGCCGCCTTTCTGATTGGTGAGCGCGATGATCCTGGCCATGGCTATTCCGTGTTCAGGTGGGGTCGTCGGCCGTGGTACGCGCCAGCACCAGCAGACCGCGTTCGGCGTCCAGACCAGGTACCCGCAGACGCCGCTGCTCGGCCAGTTGCCAGCCGATCGGCAACCGGACCGGTGTCGCCGGCTCGCCGCCCAGCAGCGCCAGCAGACGGCCGCCCGG
>CAYMHN010000323.1:0-4711 GCA_964390235.1 uncultured Candidatus Competibacteraceae bacterium | reverse complement strand
CGAGACCGCCGAGATTCTCAACAACGCCAGCACCACCAGTCTGGTGCTGCTGGATGAGATCGGCCGTGGCACCAGTACCTTCGACGGTCTGGCGCTGGCCTGGGCCTGCGCCAGGCGACTGGCCGAACTGGGCGCGTTCACCCTGTTCGCCACCCATTACTTCGAACTGACCCGGCTACCGGACGAATTGCCGGGCATGGCCAATGTGCATCTGGACGCTGTCGAGCACGACGACCGGATCGTGTTCCTGCACTCGGTGCGGACGGGGGCCGCCGATCGCAGCTACGGCTTGCAGGTAGCGGCCCTGGCCGGGGTGCCGCGCGGGGTGATCGAGCGGGCCCGGACTTATCTGGAATCCCTGGAGCAGCAGCGACCGGCGGCAACATCCGTTACCGTGCCGGCGCAATTGCCCTTGTTGCTGCCGGAGCGCCAGCCGGTACTGGAGCAACTGGCACTGATCGATCCGGATGAACTGAGTCCGCGCCAGGCGCTGGCCGAACTGTATCGCCTCAAGACCTTGCTGAACGGGCAAGAAAACGCTTAACGTCGAGCCGGGCAGCGTTATAAGATGGTTGATCCGATGAATAGCGATGGTTTCAGAGTGTCGTCATGACTTTTGTGGTTACCGAAAGCTGTATCAAGTGCAAATACACCGACTGCGTCGAAGTGTGCCCCGTGGACTGCTTCCACGAGGGGCCGAATTTCCTGGTGATCGACCCGGACGAATGTATCGACTGCACCCTGTGCGAGCCGGAGTGTCCGGTCGAAGCCATTGTGTCGGAAGACGATATCCCCGCCGGCCAGGAGCATTTTCTGGAACTCAACGCCGAACTGGCCAAGAACTGGCCGGTGATTTCCGCCCTGAAGGATGCCCCGCCGGATGCCGACGAGTGGGTCGACGTACCGGACAAGCTGCAACACCTTCAGCGCGATTGGTGAGGAGCCGGTCGCCCTTCCCGCAGCCACCACCGGCATAGCGGCGCGTCCATCGCCACCGGCTGCAACCGCGGCGCCAGATTCGGCATTGCTTCGCGGCTGTGACGCGAGTACAGCACGATCCGCGTTCCGGGCACCGAATAGCGGTAGGGCAGTGCGGCGCGCGCCGCGAACGCCTGCGTGTGCGGGCAGCTGAACGGATGATCGAAGGCGAGAAAAGTATCCAGGCTGGCGTAATCCCGCCCGTATGCCTCGAAATCCTCGCTCCATTCGATCCGATTCAGGGTCCAGGGTGCGAGCAGCGCCGCATGCAGGGTCACCGCCACCTCGCCGAGTTCATCGCGATGGCGTTCGATAGCGCGCGAGAAGGCGCGACTGGCCTCCGCCGTGTGCGCAACATCGACGATGCTCATGCGGTGCGATGCATAGTGCGAACCCAAGCGCGGCGGCTCTAGCCGAATCGGTGGACTGCTGGCCGCCGCCAGCGTCAGTGCCTGCAGGCTCAGCCAGATCGCCTTGCCCGACGACCGTCCGGTCGGCTGGTGGATCTCCAGCAGCGCGACCAGGCTGGGCCAGGCCACGGCAACCAGGATCGGAAAGGCATAATAACCGTCCAGCGAAGAGGCGCTGCCGGTTCGCGCCAGGCCGACGTTCAGGATCAGCCAGGGCAATACCGCGACGACCCCGGCGATGTAGCGCAGGTCGCGCAGCAGAATGCCCGCTACCAGCAGCACGGCCAGCGGTACCCAGACCGGTGTGCGCCGCGTGAAGAATCGCACCAGCCGCTCCGCGGTGTCCGCCAGGGACAGGTGCGAGAACAGCGGCTCACCGAAATAGATCAACTGGCCCAGATTCATGGAATAGCTGGCCAACAGCGGACCGAGCCGGAACGCGACCAGGGCGGCGATCAGCGCGCCAGCTGTGAGCGCTATCCAGTCCATGGGCCAGCGCCGCTCCTGCAGGCCCACGGCCAGGGTCAGTGCCGCGAGAAATGTCGCCAGATGCAGTCCGGCATCCTCGCGCGTCAGCCATAACAGCGCCAGGGCGATGGCGGCCCAGCGCCACGATTGCCGCATGATCAGTGCCAGTGAACCGATCAACAGCCCGGCTTCGAGGATCTCGAAATGCGGCAGATACGCCATACCCGCGTGCAGCCAGGTCAGCGCGAACGCGAGGCCGGCGGCCGCGCTTATGCCGGCAGCGGCTTGGAACCCGAGTTCGCGAGCGACGACCCGCACGACGGCGGCGAAGATCACGGTCGCCAGCGCATGCCACAAACCGGTAACGATCGCGAACCACTGGCCGTGATCGAAGCCGAACAGGTGACTGGCCAGGCCGAAGGGCAGCAGCAGGGGCGAGAAATGCTGGCCGAAGAAGCTGCGATCATCGATCCCCGGCGCCCCGTGCAGCAGCCAGTCGGCTTTCCACAGAAAACCGGAAATCGTGAGTGCGTCGGAGCTGCCGCCATAGACGTAGACATGGTTGTAACCGGCGTTGAAGTACAGCAGCCAGGTCAGCGCGAACACCATGCCAAGCGCCAATCGCTCGGACCCGAGACGGGCGAGAAACGGGGCGGACGACGGGGTCATGGTTCGGCCGGGGTGACCGCCGTGTCATCGAGGCTGCGCGGTCGCTCGGGCGGGTTGTCAGAGGTGCCGATCACATCGCGAATCACGTAGATGGGGCGTTGCTTGGTCTCGAAGTAGGTGCGTCCCAGATACTCGCCGAGCAGACCGATACCGATCAGTTGCAGGCCACCCAGGAACAGCACGACGACGATCAGCGACGCATACCCCGGGATGTCGATGCCATGCAGCAGCACGCGCACGATCATCACCAGCGCGTAGACGAACATCGACATGGAAACGGCGATGCCCAGATAGGTCCACATGCGCAGCGGGGCCGTGCTGAAACTGGTGAAGCCTTCCAGCGCGAAGTTCCACAAGCGCCATAGATTGAACTTGGTATGGCCATCCAGCCGCGCTTCCCGCTCATAGTCTAGCGTCGTTGTCCGGAAGCCGACCCAGGCGAACAGTCCTTTCATGAAGCGTTGCCGTTCCGGCAACCTGCGCAGCACGGCGACCACCCGTGCATCCAGCAGTCTGAAGTCACCGACATCGGCCGGCACCTCGATCTCGGCCAGCAGTCTCTGCAAGCGGTAGAACAGCCTGGCGCTGAGCCGTTTGAGGGGAGGGTCGGCGGCCCGCGAGCGGCGGTGCGCCATCACGACATCATGACCATCACGCCATGCATCCACCATCTCGGGAATCAGTTCCGGCGGATCCTGCAAGTCGGCGTCGATCACCACGACCGCCCGACCCCGTGCCAGGTCCAGCCCCGCGGTCAGCGCCGCCTCCTTGCCGAAACGGCGCGACAGATTGACCACCGTGATGCGCGGCTCGCGAGCATGCCACTCGATCAGGCGCCGCAGCGAGTCGTCGGTGCTGCCGTCGTTGATGCACAGGACTTCGAAACGCCGGGTCAAGGCCGACAGCACGGGCAGCAGTCGCTCGAACAAGGGTCCGAGCGTCGTGTCCTCGTTGTGGATTGGCACGATGACGGACAGTCCGATCTCGGTGGTGGTCATCGGTGCTGACGGCATCAATGGATCACGACCTTGTTGCTCCAAGCCGGGTGGCGCTCTGTTACACTCGCTACAGCATAGACCATAAGACCGTCCGCATCATGAGTGCCAGCTGTTCAACGCCGGTGGTCGGTTTCGCCGCCTTCAGCGGTACCGGCAAGACCACGCTGCTGTGCCGACTGATCCCCTTGCTGCGCGCGCGGGGATTGCGCCTGGGTTTGATCAAGCACAGCCACCATGCCTTCGAGATCGACCGGCCAGGCAAGGACAGCTTCCGGCTGCGTCAGGCCGGGGCCGCTCGGGTGGTGGTGGCGTCCACCCGGCTGCGGGCCGTCATCAGCCAGCACCCGCCACCGGGCAGGCTGGCGCTGGATGATTTTCTGCGGCGTCTGGATGATCCCGCGCTGGATCTGCTGCTGGTGGAAGGTTACAAGTACTATCCGATCCCCAAGATCGAGGTGCACCGGCCCAGCCTGGGTCATCCCCTGCTGGCCAGCGACGATCCGGACATCATCGCGGTGGCCAGCGATGCGCCGGTGGCGGTGGCGGTGGCGGTGCCGGTGCTGGATATCAACGACCCGGCCGCGATCGCCGGTTTCATCATCGACCGGTTTCTGAGCTCGGCCAGGATTGCCGCCCGCGCTTAGTGGGCGGTCAGGGTGCCACCGGGATGGCGGCGCTGGCCGAACCGCTGCCACAGCCGCTCGTGGAAAAAGTAGGCGACGGTGTTGCAGAGCGGTTCGATCAGCGCCACCGCGCCACCAAGCGCGAAGCTGCCGGTCATCGCATAGACGACGGTGAAGGCCACCGTCATGTGGACGATGGCGAAGGTCACGGTCTTGGTCTTCAACATGGTGACTCTCCTGAATTAATACCATGGTTAAATGATAATCATTATTGATTGTGGTGCAAATTGTCTTTTTCAAGCCGCTCGATAGGTAAAGCCAATCGTGATCAGAACAGATCGATGGGATCGACATCCAGTGACCAGCGCACTTGGCGGGCCGTCTTGAGCATGCTCACTGGTTCCAGCCAGGCTTGCAGAAAACCGTGCAACTGGCTGCGGCGTTCGGCCTGGAGCAGCAACTGGGCACGATAGCGTCCGGCCCGGCGTTCCATCGGCGCCGGCGCCGGTCCCAGCAGTTCCACCGGCGCGGCCAGCTGACGGCCCAGTGCCGCGGCCTCGCTCAG
>CAYMHN010000322.1:0-4715 GCA_964390235.1 uncultured Candidatus Competibacteraceae bacterium | reverse complement strand
CAGCGCAATCATCAGCGCCGGCCCGGCTGGCCGTCCACCGCGCAACCCTTCCGCTGCCCTGGCGATCGCCGCCGTTGTCGTCGTGATGGCGCCGATCCCGGTGTTCGGTGTGGTCATGGCGTAGCCCTCCCTGACTGCGGGACGGGAAGTCCAGGCCGAAGGAGCGATGACCGCCCCGCCGGCATCAGAGCCCCTCACGCACCACCCGGCTCAGGATCGCCAAGCCCTGCAGTAACCTATTCGCCTCCACGGGCAAGCGGCTCGACATCCAGCGCCATCATCAGCGCCCGGTACGGAACTGCTAAGCGAATGAGATTGAATTTCTTTCACCAGTTAGCGTAAGCCTTGCTTTGGTATTGCCCTCGCTACCCAAAGAAGGACTTTGTCGTAGCGGATGCTGCCATCCGATCGGGCCATCTGCCCATCATAGTGGCCGAGGCGGCCCCCCCCCGCTTTGCCATGCCAGGCGCTGGCGCCGGAAGGCGGCTTTTCTCTCCAAGCTCGTGCAAGTCGGCGGAGCTGCTCGCCGGCATGAAACGGAACTTCGAGAAGGTTCGCCACCAGGCCGAAGGCGAGCCGCACCGACTTCGCCGAGCTTTACGTTCTGGCGACAGGCTTCCGGAGCGGGTAACGTTGCGTTAATCGTTGCTCCTTTCACCGCGCCAAATGCGCCCGGGCCGCTGCCCGGCCCTTTGAGGGGCGACCGTGAACCTTTCCGTCACCCGCTATGCCGCAGCGGGGATGCCATATTGCCCATCATGTGGTCGCAAACGGACCCTTTGACCTGGTCTTCGTCCACGGATTCATTTCCAATCTCGACATCCAGTGGGAGGATAGCGGCCTTACTCAGCTGCTTCTGTCGGCGCTCTCTTTTCAACGACCTTACCGGACCTTTGGACAGCGCACACCTCCTGAGCGACATCCCTGGTCCGGCGACTACGCCAGTTTCTCACTGGCCGGTGCACGGTCGATTTCATCAGGCATTGGGCCGGGTGGCATTGAGGAGGCGAAATACATGGTCTGCGACGGCAAGGCGATCGCAGCGCCGCTTCTCTCCACGATGTCGAGCACGCCCAGCAGCACCTCCTCCTGGATCCTGAGGAACTCCCCCCAGTCGGCGGTGGTGACATGGGCCTGGAACTCGACCTCCAGCGCGTAGGTTGCCAGTGCTACCAGGCGCGTCCTGGCTGTTTCAGCGACCAGGTCGGTATGTGACTGCAGAAAGGCAGCGATTCTGCCGAGCACCGCCCGCAGCTTCTCCGGCTCCGTGTCGTAGCGCAACCCGATGCGCGCCTTAATCAGGGTCCGGTCGCGCCGTGTGAAATTGACGAGCTCCTTGTTCGAGAAGTCGCCGTTGGGCACCGTCACCAGGCTGCGGTCCAGGGCGCGCACGCGCGTCGACCGCAAGCCGATCTCCTCGATCGTTCCGAGCTTGTCGCCGAACTGGCAGAAGTCGCCGACCGCCACCGGCCGGTCGGCATAAAGAATGAGGCCGCCGATCAGATTTTCCAGCGTGGGCTTCGCCGCAAGGCCGAGGGCCAGACCCCCGACCCCGAGGCCCGCAACTACGCCATAGACCGGGATCCCCAGCTCGTAGGCGCCGGCGGTCAGTATCGCTATGCCCGCAAGGATGCCCAGCAGCCGGCACACGATGCGCACCAGGCTGGCGTCGATGCTGCCAGGATCGATCTTCGGCAAAGCGACGATCCACTCCGCCCCGCCGACAGCGACGAAGTAAACTGCATAGGCCGCAGCGCCATAGATGATGACAATCGCCACGACTGCGGTTGCCCCGAACACCGCCCCCGTGACGTTCAAGACGTTGTCGAGCAGCCAGAGTCCGCCCAGGCCGATAAACGCAATGACGGCCGGCATGATCAGGCGGGCGATAACGGTGCGTTCAGCGTTCTGCAGGCGGGGCCCCGTCAGCTTCCAGGCGAGCGAGATGAGAATCACACTCGACAGGATGACCAGAAGCAGGCCCAGCCACTGCCATACCGCTTGGTCGAGAAATTCAACCTGCATCCAGGCCGGCAGCTCATCGATCACCCATGCCCACTTGGGCGGCAGGAGCTTGCCCGGCGTCATGGTGTAGAAGTTAAAGAAGTCCGGCGCGGCGTCCGGCCGCTGAGGGAACTCCTTCACCAGGTCATAGAACTCATGCACCCGATCGACGGTGTCGGCGGAAAAGAGGAATGACCCGGCTCGAGGCCCTGCGTCGATGTAGGCGATTTCGATCCCGCTGCCGGGATACTGCCACCGCAGGACCGGCGGCCCGTCCACCATGACGCCTGGGCCATCCGGCACGCGTTCCAGATCAGGCGCCGGCAGGCGGTCCAGCACCTCCATCAGGAGAATGGCCGCTTCCAGCGAGGCATTGCTCCTGTTCGCCGGGGGGAGATGCTGGTGATCGAGCGTCCCGGCCGCCCGCCGCAGTAACATCTCGGCGCGGCGAGCCTTGCTGCGGACCTCTTCTGACATTCCGAAGCCAGGATCGTTGCGGTGCTCCTCATACGCCTCGAGCAACAGGCGGTAGCCCTCGTGCATGTTTTCGAGGAAGCTCGTGAGCGTGGCCCGAGGACTCGAAACGTCCGGCGGAGCGATGAGCTGCAGGTCGTCGGCATGCGCCCGACCGGCGACTGCCCCGGCCGCAAGTGAATACAGAAGAACAAGAATGAGCGGAAGGATTGCCACTCTGCACTGGATGACGTGCTGCATTATGAGTGCCGCCAATGCCTAGGGGAAATGCGCTGTCCAACGGGGGCATTCCCCAAGCCCGAAACATTCAGGTTTTCGATGAACACGCCACTAGCCCTCCCGTCGGGCCGTGCTCAGCCATCCCAGACGTCCATCCATGGCGTTAGGCCGATGGAGCGGCTGCGCTTCCTCTATGAGCATGAACCTGTGGTAGGATTTAAGCAAGATTGGGGCGCCGATAGACGGTAAGGTTCCCTGCGCGCCACGGGAGAACGAAATGCGAAGACTGGTAATCGTGCTGTCGCTGCTTCTTGGACTGTCGGCGCCAGTGGGCGCGGAACTGGCCCGGGCGGATTACACAGCGCGGACAGCGGCTCGGCTCTCGGACATATCTGACGATCCCGTGGCGCTGCGGGCTTTCCTCCAGCGCTTTCCCAAGGGCGCCGATCTGCACAGCCATCTTTCCGGCGCGGTCTATGCCGAGTCGTTCGTCGAATGGGCCATAGTAGATGGGTTGTGCCTCGTGTTGGTACGGTGGACGGCGGCACCGCCACCCTGTGACGCCGTGGAGGGGAGACCCAAACTCAGCGATGCGCTTGACCAGCGGCTGATCAGTCGGGACGACTTGATCAACGCCTGGTCGATGCGCGGTTTCGTTCCCGGGCAAGCGACCGGCCATTCGCAATTCTTTGGGAGTTTCGAGCGCTTCGGTCCTGCAAATGACGGCCGCACGGCGGAGATGCTGGCGGAGGTGGCCGCCCGCGCCGGGGCCCAGAACATTCGTTATCTCGAATTGATGGTGTCGTATGGCATGTCGGCGGCACGACAGCTCGGATCAGATGTGGGCTGGACGGCGGATCCGGACGAGATGCATCGTCGGCTGGTCGAGGCGGAGCTGGAGAACGTGGTAGGTCCGCTGCGCCGCGAGATCATGCGTGACTTCAACCGCATGCACAGATTGCTGGCTTGCGGCAGCGCTGCTCCAGACTCCGGCTGCGAGGTGGAGGTCCGCATACTGGCCCAGGTCAATCGCAACGTTGCTGCGGAACAGCTCTTCGCGCAGGTTGCCCTGGCGCATGCGCTGGTTTTGGCGGAACCGTTGGTTGTGGGCTTCAATCTGGTGGCCGCGGAGGACAACCCGACCACCCTGAACGGTTATCGGCAGCAAATGGAAACGCTGGCGGCGATGGCTCGCCTTCGTCCTGGCGCTCCGCTAACGCTGCACGCCGGCGAACTGACCTTGGGACTTGTGCCTCCCCGCCATCTTCGCGACCATATCCGGCTGGCAGTCGAGGTTGCCGGCGCATCGCGCATCGGCCACGGCGTTGCGCTAGCGTATGATCGCGATCCAGTCCAATTGCTGGGGCGCATGGCGCAAGACGGGATCATGGTCGAGATCAACCTCACCAGCAATGCGCAGATCCTAGGGGTTTCCGGCAAGGAGCACCCCTTCCTGTCCTATCTGAATGCCGGTGTGCCCATTGCGCTGTCCACCGATGACGAAGGCGTCTCCCGCATCGACCTGACCCATGAGTATCAACGCGCAGTCGCGACATATCGACTCGATTATCTCACCCTCAAGCGGCTTTCCCGGAACGGCCTGACCTACGCCTTCTTGCCCGGCCGCTCACTTTGGGAGGAACCGGCGGAGGCGAGGCCAGTGGATGAGTGTGCCGCCGACCCCATTGGCGCCGCCGAGCCAAGTGCCGGCTGCAACGCATTTCTTGATGCGAATGAGAAGGCGCGGCTCCAGTGGGCGCTTGAATCCGACTTCATTGAGTTCGAACGTATCCAAGCGTCATTCTATACCGCGCCGGGCCATGGAACTGCGGCGACGGTCCGGTAGATGGCCACCGGTTTCGTCCGGTGCAGGTGCTCGAATCTCCTGAGCTCTCCGGTGGGGTGGCGTGGCTGGCCCTTGGGCATCTCTCTTGGCGTGGACGTACGGCCGCATCCGCATATTGGGCTCGCCACCGTCACCTATCTGTTCGATGGCCGGATCCTGCACCGCGACAGTG
>CAYMHN010000321.1:0-4741 GCA_964390235.1 uncultured Candidatus Competibacteraceae bacterium | reverse complement strand
AAGGGCTGCAGCCCGCCCTGAAGTTATACGAGGGGTGCGGCCGCTGCGAGGAGGCTTTGCTGCATGGTCTGCCGCTGGCCCAGGCGGTGGAATGGGCCAAACAGCGCCCCCTGGATCTGGGTCCCGGCGAGGCGGTGTTCATCGCCGCCAGCGCCAGGGTAGAGGAGAAGAGACGCCGCCGCCGCCGCCGCCGCCGGCAGGGCCTGTTTGCTGCGCTGGTGGCAGTCATAGCGATCATCAGCGCCCTGGGGTTGGTTGCGTACCATCAGCGTGAAATGGCCCGTGCGCAATACCTCGCATCCCAAAGCCGGCTGGTATTTGAAAACGAGCCGCTGCTGGGACTGCGGTTGGCCCTGGAGGGATTGGCTCGGGTGCCTCGCAGCGAGACGGATATTCGCGATTCGGTCCTGGGTTGGCTTCGGGAACTGGCCCGACAGGGACGGTTGCTGAGGTTCAGTGAGCCTGTCGAAACGATTTTCGCCAGCACGGATGGTAGCCGGTTCATCCTGCTGAGCCGTGGTGAAGGCCAACTGCGCCGTACCGTGGACGGCTCCCTGATTACGCCTCTGGCCGGCGAGGTGTCCGGCGTGGAATTCGTCCCGGAATCCACGGAGCAGTTTTTGCTGATCACCTATCGCAGGGGACCCGCCGAGCTGCGTCGTACCACGGACGGTTCGCTGGTGGCGTCCCTTAAGGAAAGACCGCTTGAAGTGAACTTCGGTCCGGGGCCGTCGCCGGCTTATTTCGAGGTCAGGTACAGTGGCGGCTATCCCAGCGAGCTGCGCCGTACCGACACCGACGAATCCATACCCCTCAGTGGACGACTCAGTAAGGTCTTTTTCATGCCGGGGCCGGAGGCGGATTACTTCGTGGTCAGTTACCACGACGTCCCCAGTGAGCTGCGCCGTATCGCGGATGCCCAGGTGATCGAGGAGCTCGCGGATCGGGTCAGTTTGGTGCAATTTTCCCGTGACCCCGGCAAGACCTATGTTGTCATCCATTATCGAGAAAGGCCCGCTGAAATTCGGCATGCCGCTGACGGTTCCATGAAGGCGGTCAGGGGCGCCGTTGCCAACGTATCGTTTGGCAGGACCCCAGGCTCGTATTTTGTCGTCCGCTATGCGGACGCACCGGGCGAACTGTACCGCACTGCGGACGGTTCCCTGGTGACGACGCTGGCCGGCAGGGTGTCCCGCGTGATCTTCAGCCCGGATCCCGAGGTGCGCTATGTGGTGATCGACTATGTGGACGCCCCCGGCGAATTGCGCCGCAGCGCCGACGGTTCGGTCATTCAGACCTTCGCCTATGACATTAAACAGGTCCATTTTAGCCAGGAGGCAAGCTATCTGGTGGTGGGCTACCAGGATGATGCCAGGGCCGGCGAGCTGCGGCGTTCGGCCGACGGCTCGGTGGTGGGAATCCTCGCGGGCACGCCGGATCGGGTGATCTTCAACCCGGGTCCCGTCCCGACCTATTTCGCGGTCAGCTATTCCGGCTCGGCCGGCGAGTTGCGCCGTACCCACGACGGATCGAAGGTAACTTCTCTGAGCCAGTTCAAGGGATTGGCCTTCAGCCGGGATCCAAATACCCGCTATTTCGTGGTGGAGGACGAGGACGGCTCGCGGGTGGGCTACCATACTGCGGACGGCTCGCGGATCCAGTTCCCAGTGAGCCGTACCATCCGTCATGTGGAATTCAGTCCTGATCCTCACGCGACCTATATGATATTGAACCATATGGACGGGCACGTCGAACTACACTCCACGGTCGAAGGCTGGATCGGGCCTTTCACCGGCCAGGTCAGATGGGCGGCCTTCAGCCCGGATGCGGCCTATTTCGTGGTCGATTACGCCGATGCCCCTGGCGAATTGCGCCGCACGGCCGATGGCGCCGTCGTGACGGTGTTGAAAGACCGTGCTCACGTAGCGGGCGTCGATTTCACGCCGGATCCCACGGGGAGGCACTTTGTGGTTTACTATTCCGATGGGTCACCTGAGGTGCGGCGGATCGCCGACGGTTCCGTGGCGGCCACCCTTCCCAACCGGAAAAGGGTCGTCGAGTTGGACTTTGGCACAGCGGACCGGTTTCTTGTGATTCGTTACGATGACGCTCACAGCGAGCTCTGGGGGTCCGCCGAAGACGAGGCACGACGGCTCACTTCATTGGGCCAGGGCAGGAAGGGCCACTTCTTCGGCCTGCAAGATCAACGCTCGGTCATCTGGTACAGTGATGGTCGCGCCTATTTGCTGGATCTGGCCTGGCTGCAGGCCATGGATGGCGCTGCCGATACGCTTCCGGCGGGAGAGCTGGAACGGCTCGCCTGTCAGGGGTCGTTGGCGACTGGGCTGTTGGGCGAGCCGGCCGTCGCGCCCTATCTCAAGAGCGGTTCGCCTCAAGCCTGTCGGTAAGGCTTTGGCTCGGTGGGCGGCCCCTGCTGCGCTCGATTCTGTTTGAGAACCGGGCTTCATTGCAAGGCCGCGCGGATTTCCCCCAGACGCTCGGCAAAGGCGCTCGCCTCCTGGCTCTCGTCCAGCATGGCCAGCAGAAAATCCAGATTCTCGGTGACCGAGCCCAGCGCCCCGGCATCGCGGGCGATGCGTGCCGCCATCCGGTAGTCAGCGGCGATCCGGCGTGCGCGCTGTCCGCTCAGCTGCTGGCGGATCAGGGCATCGACCAGGGCCAGATCCGGTGCCAGCGCGCGGTCCCAGAAATCATCCTCGCTGCTGGCTGGACGCTGGTGTGTTTCGGCTTCTTTCAACAGCTCCTTGGCCCGTTTCAGGTTCTTGCGGGATGCATCCCCGAGCCAGGCGAGGACCGCATACAGGGTGGCTTCCTGGAGCAGTGCCCAGGGGTGCTGACCGGCCGCTGTCAGTGCACCGGCCCCTGCATAGTGCTCGGCCGACTGGCGCAGGGCCCGGGCGCGCGCCTGACCCGTGCACAGCAAGGCCTGGCGCTTGCGTGCCGAAGCCAGCAGCGCCCGACGTTCACCGGTCTCACCGAGGCGCAGTAGATCATCCAGGCAACGGCAATATTCGTCGATCTGCTTGCAGGCCTCTTCGGCTTCGTCCATCCGTTTCGCCGCCGGCCGGACCTTGAGATTCTGCAGCTGTTCGATGGTGATGATGGGTGCGTTCGCCAGATTCGCCTTCAGCGCTTGCTCGAAGTGCCGGATGGCTTTGTCGAAGTTGCCGAAACCGCGGTATTTTTCACCCAAGGCCGCCTGCACGGTGCTGCTATCCAGAAATTCCCGGCCAGCGGCGATGGCGGCCAATTCCTCCAGCTGGGGCTCGCTGCCCGCGGGCTCGATGCCCTCGGCAATCAGGTGTTCGGGTGATGCGAACGGGCCTGGATCGTACCGAGTGCTTGCCGCGCTCCGGTTCGAGCGGTCATTGACGATCAGGCGATAGGAGGGGTCGCCGTAACACTGGTAGGCGGCGAAGGTGTTGGAATGGGGAAAGCGCGCGAAGGTGAGCGCCCGTGCCTGGCGGATCGCTTCGCCGAAGGATTGGCCGTCCAGCATCCGTTGGTAGAATACCTCGGCGAACAGCAGCGCTGCCTGGTCGTCCACCGCCCAGCCGGCCGCCACCACGGCGCGTACCCCTTGGCGGATGAATTGCTCGCCGAAGTGGGCCGCCATTACATGCAGTCGGTCGCGTTGCGGGTTGGATGCGAACCGTGCATCGATATACCCCAGATGGCAGCAGTTGATGAACACCAGTTCGGGCACATCGCGCATCTGGGCGATGTGCTTGTAGGTCAGCGCATCGTAGTCGCCGATCACCAATCCGCTGATCGGATCGGCGGCATTGTTCGCCGGAGCACCCCGCCAGGCGTCCACATCGGCCACCCCGTGCCCGGCCAGATGGACGATGCGGTAGCCGCAGCGGAACAGGGCCTTGAGGACTTGATCGGCGGTCGGTCGCAGCAGTGACCGGTTGGTAAACCCCTGGTTCTCCAGTAGTTGTCCGACGTTTCGCGCCTCGTCCAGGGCGCCGTCGAGCCGTGGCAGATTGCTCTGCGGGTCGCCGATCACCAGCGCGCAGCGGCCTTTGGTCATGCGCGGGCGCGGGCTGAAATCGGCCGTAACCAGCTGCCGGATCAGACCGGTCTTGACCGACTGGGGCACGGTGTCGGCGGGGAGATCGCAGTGCCCGTGCTCACCGATGCTCTTGCGGTCGACCAGCAGTTCCCAGGGTATGCGCGCGCTACGGGCATCCACCAGCAGGCGCAGCGGGTCGAGCCGTGGCGCCGCGTCCTTTAGATCGTTGGGAATCAGCAGCTCGAACAAGGCGACTTCCAGCTCGGGGTCGCGCGCGCTGCGGGTGACGGCGCTGCGAATCAGGCGCTCGATCTGCTCGCGCTGGGTGGCCACCAGACGCTGGGGAGCCGTGGCTCGATCGGTGAGGTTCTCGAACAGCAGCCCATCCCCATCCTTTGGTTCGGTGATGCGGATCGGTTGCCACCAGTCCGTGGCTTCCTCGATGACCAGACGACGGCGGCCGCCCTTGCCGGTGCGTACGCCACAGGAATCCAGCACGAAGCTTTGGCGCAAGGGATCGCTGCCACCCTCGCGTACCAGGAGTTCGTGCAGGCTATGCCAGAAGGTATGCGCCCGGTCCTGGTACAGTTCGATGAACTCGATGTGATGCAGGCGCAAGGTTTCGACCCGTGCCTCCCTCAGCTGATCCAGCGCCTGTGCGATGCCGCTCAGGATGGCGCGACCGGAATCGCGTAGCGGCAG
>CAYMHN010000320.1:0-4759 GCA_964390235.1 uncultured Candidatus Competibacteraceae bacterium | reverse complement strand
GTGCCACGAGCCGAGCCCGCGGCGCGCGGCGTAACGCCCGCGGCACCCGAGAGCACGCCGGCCAAACCCAAGGACAAGCCCAAGAAACGGGCGCCTGAAACCCCCGACGCGCGCGGCAAGCGTCCGATGCCGGGCGAGACCGGCAAGCGTTTGAGCCGGCAGCGGGCATTGGGCGAGGATGAGGGATCGGGCGGCCGTCGCAAAGGCAAGCGCGGCAAGTCCAAACTGCCTCAGAATCAGCATGTGTTCACCCGTCCGACGGCCCCTATCGTGCACGATGTGGCCATCCCGGAAACCATTACCGTGGCCGACCTGGCCCAGAAGATGTCGATCAAGGCGACCGAGGTCATCAAGGCCATGATGAAGCTCGGCAGCATGGTCACCATCAACCAGGTGCTGGACCAGGAGACGGCGGCTCTGGTGGTCGAGGAGATGGGTCACCACTACACCCTGCTCAAGGAGAACGCGCTGGAGGATGAACTGGTGGCCGACGCGGGCGCCAGCCAGGGCGAAGCCTTGCTGCGAGCCCCGGTGGTCACCATCATGGGCCATGTCGATCATGGCAAGACCTCGCTGCTGGACTATATTCGGCGTACCAGGGTTGCCGCCGGCGAGGCTGGAGGGATTACCCAGCATATCGGGGCCTACCATGTCGAAACCGACAAGGGCATGGTGACGTTTCTCGACACCCCCGGCCATGCCGCGTTCACCGCCATGCGCGCGCGCGGCGCCAAGGCGACCGACATCGTGGTGCTGGTGGTGGCGGCCGACGATGGGGTGATGCCGCAGACCATCGAGGCCATCCAGCACGCCAAGGCGGCCGGGGTGCCGATCGTGGTGGCGGTCAACAAGATCGACAAACCGGAGGCCGATCTTGACCGGATCAAGAGCGAACTGTCCAAGTACGATGTGATTTCCGAGGAATGGGGTGGCGATACCCTGTTCGCCTATGTGTCGGCCAAGACCGGCGAAGGCATCGACGATCTGCTCGACCAGGTACTGGTCCAGTCCGAAGTGCTGGAACTCAAGTCGGTGGTCGATGGCCACGCCAAGGGTGTGGTGATCGAATCGCGACTCGACAAGGGACGCGGTCCGGTGGCCACCATTCTGGTGCAGAGCGGCACGCTGCACAAGGGGGATACCATACTTACCGGACTGGAGTACGGTCGGGTCCGGGCCATGCTGGACGAGACCGGCAACCCGATCGAGTCGGCCGGTCCTTCGATTCCGGTCGAAGTGCTGGGTCTGTCGGGCACCCCCAATGCCGGGGACGATGTGGTGGTCGTGGTCGACGAGCGCAAGGCCCGCGAAGTGGCGCTGTTCCGGCAGGGCAAGTTCCGTGAGGTCAAGCTGGCCAAGCAGCAGCAGTCCAAGCTGGAAAACCTGTTCGGCCAGCTGGAAGAGGGCAAGTTGCACAGCCTCAACATCGTTCTCAAGGCCGATGTCCAGGGCTCGGTGGAGGCCCTTTCCGAGGCCCTGACCAAGCTGTCCACCGACGAGGTCAAGGTCAAGGTCATCGCCAGCGGGGTGGGCGGGATAACCGAGTCCGATGCCAACCTGGCCCATGCTTCCGATGCCATCATCATCGGTTTCAACGTCCGCGCCGACAGCGCCGCCAAGAAACTGGTCGAGGAAGAGGGCATCGATCTGCGCTATTACAGCGTGATCTACGAAGCTATCGATGACGTCAAGAAGGCCATCACGGGCTTGCTCGGCCCCGAGGTCAAGGAAGAGATCATCGGTCTGGCGCAGGTGCGGGACGTGTTCCGTTCACCCAAGTTCGGTGCCATCGCCGGTTGCATGGTCCTGGAGGGCATGATCAAGCGCAATAACCCGATTCGGGTGTTGCGCGACAATATCGTGATTTACGAGGGCACGCTGGAATCGTTGCGCCGGTTCAAGGACGACGTGGCCGAGGTGCGCAGCGGCACGGAGTGCGGTATCGGCGTCAAGAACTACAACGACGTCAGGGTCGGCGACCAGATCGAGGTGTTTGAACGCACCGAGGTCCAGCGGACGGGCTGATCATGGCCAGGGAGTTTCCTCGTACCCGACGCATCGGCGAGCAGCTCAAACGCGAGTTGGCCGCCTTGATCCGCGCCGAAGGCGATGATCCGCGACTCGGCCTGGTGTCGATCACGGTAGTCGAGGTGACCCGCGATCTCGGCTATGCCAAGGTCTACATCACCTGGGTCGGGGTGGTCGCCGAGCGCGTCAAGGTGCTGGAATCGCTCAACCGTATGGCGCCCGAGTTCCGGCGCCGCCTGGGCCGCATCCTGCGCATCCGCACCATCCCGCAACTGACCTTTCTGTACGATGAGACGGTGGAGCGCGGAGCGGCGCTATCGGCGCTGATCGACGAGGCCGTTGCCCGTGATCGGGCGCTACACCGGGACGATGACGAACCGTCCGAGCATAATCCGTGATGGCCAAGCGTCCGACCCGGCCCGTCAGCGGGGTATTGCTGCTGGACAAGCCCGGTGGCATCACCTCCAATGCTGCCTTGCAGCAAGTCAAGCGGCTTTATCAGGCCGTCAAGGCGGGTCATACCGGCAGCCTCGATCCGCTCGCCGACGGCCTGCTGCCGATCTGCCTGGGCGAGGCGACCAAGCTGTCCGGGTTTTTGCTCGATGCGGACAAGAGCTATCGGTTTCGTTGCCGACTGGGCATTACCACCGATACCGGGGACGCCGAGGGCGCGGTGATCGCACGGCGGCCGGTCCCGGCGCTGGATCAGGCCCGGTTGGAGCAGGTGCTGGAAGGCTTTACCGGGGTCATCGAGCAGCTGCCGCCGATGTACTCGGCGCTCAAGCACCGGGGACAGCGGCTGTACGTGCTGGCCCGCCAGGGCCGCGAGGTCGAGCGCCAGCCACGCCGGGTGACGATTTACCGGCTGCGCTTGCTGGGCTTCGAGCGGGACGTGCTGGAGTGCGAGGCGCGTTGCAGCAAGGGGACGTACATCCGTACCCTGGCCGAGGATATCGGGGAGGTCCTGGGTTGCGGTGCCCATGTGGAAGCTTTGCGGCGTACCGCCGTGGCACCGTACGAAGGCTATGACATGATCCCTCTGGCGGAACTGCAAGCGCGTGCCGAGCACGGTCTGGCGGCATTGGATGAACTGCTGCTGCCGCTGGATACCGCCGTGCTGGACTGGCCCCGGGTTCAGGTGGATGCCATCTGCGCCCGGTATCTGAGTACCGGGCAGGCGGTGCTGGTGCCGCGCGCGCCCGGCGCCGGTTGGGTAAGACTGTATCAGGACGCAAATCGGTTTTTCGGCATTGGCGAGATACTCGATGACGGTCGTGTCGCGCTGCGACGCCTGGTCCATGCATCGTGAATTCTTGTCGAAGCGGGGATATCGAAGCTAGAATTGACTATTTATTCGGCAACCATTTATTGGGAATCGCCCAGAACTCGGAGCATCAGGCATGGCTTTGAACGTCGAGCAGAAAGCTCAGATCGTCCAGGATTATCAGCGGGCCAACGGGGACACCGGTTCGCCCGAAGTGCAGGTCGCGCTGCTCACCAACCGCATCAACGATCTGCAAAACCATTTCGCCAGCCATAAGCAGGATCACCACTCCCGCCGCGGCTTGCTGAAAATGGTCAACCAGCGACGCAAGTTGCTGGACTACCTCAAGCGCAAGGACACGGGCCGCTATCAGGATCTGATCGGCCGCCTGGGTCTGCGCCGCTAACAGCATGGGACGGTAATCATAACGTGGAATCCTTCAGCAAGACATTTCAGTACGGGCAGCATCAAATCACCTTGCAAACCGGCGCCATCGCCCGGCAGGCGGGGGGTGCTGTCATGGTCCACATGGCGGACACCGTGGTGCTGGTCACCGCCGTTGCCAGAAAGGAAGCCCTCGAGGGGCGCGATTTCTTTCCGCTGACGGTCAACTATCAGGAGCGCAGCTATGCGGCCGGCCGGATCCCCGGCGGTTTCTTCCGCCGCGAGGGTCGTCCCAGCGAGAAGGAAACCCTGACCTCGCGCCTGATCGACCGACCGCTGCGGCCGCTGTTCCCGGACGGGTTCAGAAACGAGACCCAGGTCATCGCCACCGTGCTGTCGCTGAACCCCGAAATCGATGCCGACATTCCGGCCCTGATCGGTGCCTCGGCGGCCGTGGAACTGGCTGGTCTGCCCTGGGGTGGGCCGGTCGGTGCGGCTCGGGTCGGCTATCGTGACGGTCGGTATCTGCTCAATCCGACGATCACCGAACTGGAGGATTCACAGCTGGATCTGGTGGTGGCCGGTACGGCCAATGCCGTGCTGATGGTCGAGTCGGAGGCCGATGAACTGCCCGAGGACGTGATGCTGGGTGCCGTGGTGTTCGGTCATGAGCAGATGCAGATTGCCATCCAGGCCATCCAGGAACTGGTCCGTGAAGCGGGGGCCACGCGCTGGGACTGGCAGCCGGCGGCCAGCGACTCGGCCCTGGAATCCGCGGTGCGCGAGCAGGCCGAGGCCGGTCTGAACCAGGCCTATCAGATCGCCGAAAAGGCCGCCCGGCAACAGGCGGTGTCCGAGCTGCGCACGGCGGTGGTTCAGCGACTGCTGCCAGCGGAAGCGACTGACAGCGCTTGGACCGAGGGCGCGATCAAGAATGTCTTTGGCGAGCTGGAAAAACACCTGGTTCGCGAGCGCATCCTGGCCGGTCACAAGCGCATCGACGGGCGCGATACCAAAAGCATCCGGGCCATCGATGTGCAGGTCGGCCTGCTGCCCCGGGTACACGGTTCGGCGCTGTTCACC
>CAYMHN010000319.1:0-4767 GCA_964390235.1 uncultured Candidatus Competibacteraceae bacterium | reverse complement strand
CCCTCGCTGTCCCGCCATTTATACAGCCGGGTCGGTGCCTGGGGCAGATACTGGCGCACCCAGCCGGGGGCCAGTTGCGGGTTGAGATACCAGTAGCCGCCCAGCCCCAGCACCGCGATGACCAGGACGGAGACGATCAGCGGTCGGTAGTTGCGGCGCCGCCCGCGAGGGGAAAGATCGTTCGGGCGGCGGCTGGCCATGGGCATTGGAATCACCTTGAAACTGTCGGTTAGCGGACATCCCCGCGCAGCGCGCCGACTTCGGCCTGCAAGGCCTCGATCGTGGCCTCGGTGGCGGCACGGGGCGCGCCGACCACGACTTCGATACGGCGCCAGAACTTGGGTAGACCACGCATGGCTCGGCCATGCTTGCGGCTGAAGAAACTGCCCCACAGGCCGCGCAAGGCCAGGGGCACCACCGGTACCGGATTGCGCGCCAGGATGCGTTCGGTACCTCGGCGAAAGGTATCGATTTCACCGTCCTGGGTCAACTTGCCTTCCGGAAAGATGCAGACTACCTCGCCGGCGTCCAGATACTCGCCGATGCGCTCATAGGCGCGTTGCAGCATGTCCGGATCCACGCGCGCCGGCGCGATCGGTATGGTGCCAGCGGTGCGAAAGATGAAGTTCAGTAGCGGCAGTTGGTAGATCCGGTAATCCATGACGAAGCGTACCGGCCTCCGGCAACAACCGGCGATCACCAGGGCATCGACATAGCTCACGTGATTGCTGACCAGCAACACCGGTCCCCGTTCGGGAATCCGCTCCAGTCCGCGCTTGTCGACCCGGTAGACCAGGTGGATCAGCAGCCAGACCAGGAAGCGCATCAGGAATTCCGGCACCAGGGTGTAGATGTATACCGCCACGGCCGCGTTCATCAGCGCCAGCACCAGAAACAGCTGCGGAATGCTCATCCCGGCGCCGAGCAGGGCGATGGCCAGGATCGCCGAGACCACCATGAACAAGGCGTTGATGATGTTGTTGCCGGCAATCACCCGGGAGCGGTGGCTGGGTTCGCTACGGCTCTGGATCAGGGCATACAGCGGCACGATGAAAAATCCGCCGAACAAGCCCAGCAGCACCACATCGATGCCCACCCGCCAGCTCCCGGTCAGACCCAGGAACGCGGCCGCGCCCAGACTGCCGGTCTCGGCCAGCGGCAGGGAGGCGGCGAAGTACAGATCGATGCCGAACACGGTCAGCCCGATGGAGCCGAACGGCACCAGGCCGAGCTCCACCCGCTGCCCCGACATGCGCTCGCACAGCATCGAACCCACCCCGATGCCGACCGAGAACAGGGTCAGCAGCAGGGTCACCACCTGCTCGTTGCCGCCCAGGGTCAGTTTGGTGTAGTTGGGGATCTGGGCCAGATAGGCGCCACCCAGAAACCAGAACCAGGAGATCCCCAGCACCGACAGGAACACCGTGCGGTTGGTGGTCAGGAAGCGGATATTGCGCGCCGTCTCGGTGAACACATTCCAGTTGATCTTCAGCTCCGGGGCCACCGGAGCGGCGGTCGGAATGCCGCGGCTGGCCAGATAGCCCAGCGTGGCCAGGGCCACGACCGTAACCGACACGGCCAGGATACCGGTATCGCCCAGGCCGATCAGAATCCCGCCCAGCATGGTGCCGAGCAGGATGGCCAGAAAAGTGCCCATCTCGATCATGCCGTTGCCGCCGACCAGTTCGGCCTCGCTCAGATGCTGCGGCAGAATGCCGTATTTGAGCGGACCGAACAGGGTGGACTGGAACCCCATCAGGAACAGCAGGGCGATCAACAGCGGCACGCTGCCCATGAAGAAGCCGATGCAGGCCAGCGACATGATGCCGATTTCCAGCAGCTTGACCTTGCGGATCAGGGCGGATTTCTCCAACTGGTCGGCGAACTGACCGGCGGTGGCCGAGAACAGAAAGAACGGCAGGATGAACAGCCCGGCCGCCAGATTGATCAGGGTGTTGCTGTCCAGGCTCAGGTCGGTGGCCTGGAAGGCGATCATGATGATCAGCGCATTGCGGAATACATTGTCGTTGAAGGCTCCCAGAAACTGGGTCAGGAACAGCGGGCCGAAGCGGCGCTGGCGCAGCAGCTGGAACTGGTTGTCTTGGGTCATGCGGGCGGGTCTGGAATCCTGTGCGGCGGCCGGGGTTCGGCTGCGTAGTATAATCGATCCACCCGCCAACCCGACTTCTGCAACGCACAAGCATCTTGAGCACCAACACCGGTCGTTCCCGCTTTCTGCTCAGCCTGCTGCTGGAGCACCGCTGGTCCTATCTGGCCGGGGCGCTGATGGTGGTCGCGACGCTGTGGATGACGCTGAGCATCCCGCAGCTGCTGGAGCAGGCCATCGATGCCCTGCGTCGCGGCGATGAACCCGATGCCGGTGGCTTCCAGCAACGGGTTTACTGGATCGTGGCGCTGGCGCTGGTCATCATCGTCACTCGCACCGCCTCGCGGCTGCTGTTCTTCACGCCGGGGCGGCGCATCGAGTACGACCTCAAGAACCGGCTGTTGGTCCATCTGACCACGCTGCAACGCGATTACTTCCGGCACAATCCGACCGGCGCCATCATTTCCCGGATCAACAACGACATCAACGGCGTGCGCTTGCTGATGGGCTTCGGTCTGCTGCAACTGACCAACAGCCTGACCCTGCTGTCGCTGGCGCCAATCAAGATGGTGCAGATCTCGCCACGCCTGACCCTGTTCGTGGTGCTGCCCATACTGCTGGCTTTCGTGTTCCAGCAACTGGCCATCCGCCGCCTGCGCACCTTGCAGCAGCAGCAGATGAAGGCCCTACAGGAGATCTCCGATTACGCGGTTGAGACCTACAACGGCCTGGAGGTGCTGCGCGGCTGCCGGGCGCTGGGCTGGGCCGAGGGGCGTTTCGACGGACATAGCGAGCGGATTCGCGATGTCTCGCTGCGGATGGCCGTGGTGCGGGCCTGGTTCATGCCGGTGCTGGCCCATGTGGTGAATCTGCTCAAGGTGATGCTGATCCTGCTCGGCGGCTGGCTGATCATCGAATCCGGGATGACGATCGGCGAGTTCATGGCTTATCTGCTGTACCTGTCGATGCTGCTGCCGCCGCTGATGGGCATGAGCTTCATGCTGTTCGTGCTGCAACGGGGCATGACCGCGCTGTCCAGCCTGGAGACGGTGTTCCACACCCGGCCGGGACTGCCGCCGGTGGATGAGAACGCCGAGCGCCGGTTGCCGGAGCAATTGGTCCGGGGACTCGAGATCCGCGACCTGAGTTACGCCTACCCGGACGCATCGGAACAGCCGGTGCTGGAGCACATCTCGTTCACGATCCGCCCGGGCGAGATCGTCGGCCTGTTCGGCACCATAGGCTGCGGCAAGACCACCCTGGTCCATCTGCTCAACCGCTATCTGGAGCCGCCGCCCGGCACGGTATTCATCGATGGTGAGGATATTACCACCCTCAGCCAGCAGCGGCTGCGCCGCCATGTGGTCACGGTCAGCCAGGAGCCGTTCCTGTTCTCAGCCACCATCCGCGACAATGTCAGCCTGGCCCGCGAGGACGCCGATGATGGAACGATCCGCCGGACCCTGCGCACCGCGGCGATGGACACCGATCTGGCGCGGTTTCCGGCCGGCATAGCCACCTTGGCCGGGGAGAAGGGCATCAATCTGTCCGGCGGACAGAAGCAGCGCATCGCCCTGGCCCGCGGCCTGCTGCGGCCCTGCGATCTGCTGATCCTGGACGATGTGCTGTCGGCGGTCGATCACGACACCGAGCGCTATTTGATCGAGCGCATCTACAGCCTCGAACAGGCCCGCTCCCTGCTAATCGTCTCGCACCGCATCTCGGCCCTGGAACGGGCCGACCGCATCGTGGTGCTGGAGCGAGGGCGGATCGTCGCGGTCGGCACCCACGCCGAGCTGAGCCGGCGGGAAGGCATCTATCGGCGGGCCTGGTTGTTGCAGCGGGATTGAGGCCGGAATGCGGTTGTGACGGTAACCGTGCGTGTCATGATTTTCATGAAAACCGGTCTGCTATCATTGTCCGGATAGTCGGGAGGGACGGCAATGCTTGGACTTACACTGCGAGAAGAATTCCGGGGCAGGCGCCTCAAGGGAACGGCGATCGAGCTTTCCAACGAGACCAGCACGGGTGCCACCCAGATCGCAGCCCATGAATTCCTGAAGATTACCTACCCCACCCACGATCTGCTCAAGGGAATCGAGTTCGTGGAGCTGAGCCGATGAACTACACCGACGAAGACCTCGACCGACTGATCGTTTGCTCCAAGCGCGTGTCCCTGCCACCCCGCAAGGAAATGCGCACGGTCGGCCAAATGCTCCGTAACGATATGAGTCTGGAGTCGCTGGACGGAAAACACGCATTTCGCGTGTTCATGCGTCAGAGCCAGCAGTTTGCCGAGAATTTTTCCGTGGGAATGGACTATCTGCCCAAGGACGAACCGGGCAGCTTTTGCCTCTTGCGTTGCAACGGCATGCATGGCGGTCACAAAGTACACCCGCATCATCTGAACTGTCACATACACCGCAGCACGGCGGAAGATATCAATGCTGGACTGCGCATCGAGCGTCACATTGAGCCAACCGGCGAATATGCGGCGTTTCGCGATGCGTTGCGTTACTTCCTGCGCAAGGTGAATATACAGGCGAGCGACCTGTCCAAGTATTTCCCCGGACTGATGCAGGGTGAACTATTCGGAGGAGGGGTAGAGCCATGAAAGCCATCGAATTACTTCAGGCGCAGTTTGGCGATTTCGTCCGGTT
>CAYMHN010000318.1:0-4783 GCA_964390235.1 uncultured Candidatus Competibacteraceae bacterium | reverse complement strand
CTTTTCCAGATAGATCGCTACCCGCTCGCCGCGCGCGAGATCCAGAGCGCGCAAGCCGGCCGCGCAGCGTTGTATCGCCACCGCCAGGTCGGCATAGTCCAGGGTCCGGTCGGCATGGGTGAGCGCCGATGCGTCCGGGGCGCGCTCCGCCGCGGCCAGGACCAGCTGGTGCAGGAGATAGGTGTCGTGCATAAAGGTGCTGCGGTTGCCGGGTCTGCTGTGACAGGAATGTAGAGTAACAAAAGTCCGAGTCGACGATCTTGCGGCAGTGTCGAAGAATCAGGCGAAGTGAAAGGAGCTGACCAGAGGGTAACACGGCGCAGCCGCAACGTTGCAATGTTCATCTGTTCGAGGCACCATGAAACCCATATTTACAAGTATGGGTGACCCATATGAAGACGACTATCGAAGTTTCGGATGATCTCCTGGCCCGCAGCCGTGCGGTCGCGCGCCAGGAAGGGACGTCATTGCGTGCCTTGATGGAGGAGGGATTGCGGCTTGCGCTCAAGGCACGTGAAACACGTGAATCCGAGCCTTTTCACATGCTCACCTTCGGCGGGGACGATGAAGCGGCGGGACGGACCCCGGAGTTTCGCGATGCGAGTTGGGAACCGATCCGCGACGAGATCTATGGTGAACGACGGTGATCGCCGTCGATACCAATATCCTGGTTTATGCTCACCGGACGGATGCCGCATTTCATCAGGAGGCCCGCCTGCGTATCGAGTCGCTGGCGCGGGGCAAAGCGCGATGGGCGATTCCATGGCCTTGCGTGCACGAGTTCATCTCGGTGATCACCAATCCTCGGATCTACAAGACACCGACCCCGCTCCAACTGGCTTTGGCGACTATCCGTGCATTGAGCGAAAAGGGGAACGTCGAACTGCTGCATGAGGGTGCCGGTTACCTGGCACGTCTGGAGGTGCTGGCCTTGCCGGCACGCATCCAGGGCGCCGCCATCCATGATGCGCGTATCGCCGCCCTCTGTCTGTACCATGGAGTAAGGGAATTGTGGTCCGCGGATCGGGATTTCTCGCGCTTCGCTGAACTCAAGGTGCGTAATCCCCTGCTCGCCGTGGATTAAGGCGATCCTCGGTTCGGCTGGCGCACCGACAGCCAGCTTTGAATTGCCTCGGCGATGCGCTCCGCGGCGCGGCCGTCCCAGTATTCCGGGATGCGGCGGCGGGCGGCGGGCGCGGGCAGGATCGCGCGCAGGGCGGAGCGGATCCGCGCCGGATCGTTGCCGGCCAGGGTGTTGGTGCCCTCGCTGACGGTGATCGGCCGTTCGGTATTGTCGCGCAAGGTGATGCAGGGCACCCCCAGGGCCGTGGTTTCCTCCTGGATGCCGCCGGAATCGGTGAGCACCAGCCGCGCCTCGCGCATCAGTCCCAGCAGTTGCGGATAGCCCAGCGGCGGGAGCTGGACGATGCACTCCGGGTCCAGCCATAGTCCGAAGGTCTCCAGGCGGTTGCGGGTGCGCGGATGGACCGGAAAGACCACCGGCAGTTCCCTCGCGATCCCGTTCAGGCAGTCCACCAGCCGGGACAGGATGTCCGGGTCATCGACATTGGACGGCCGGTGCAGGGTGAGCAGGGCATAGCCGCCGGCCAGCCGCTCGGGGGCAGTGCCGGCTGCCCGCAGGGTGGTTGCCGCGGGCACGGCCTTGGCCAGGTTATGGTACAGGGTGTCGATCATCACGTTGCCGACGAAGTGCACCCGCGCTGGGTCTATGCCCTCGCGCATCAGGTTGTCCAGGGCATGGCGTTCAGTGGTGAACAGCAGTTCGGAGAGCTGGTCGGTCAGCACCCGGTTGATCTCCTCCGGCATGGTCCGATCGTAACTGCGCAATCCGGCTTCCACGTGGATCACGGGGATGCCCATCTTGCCGGCCACCAGAGCGCCGTCGATGGTGGAGTTCACGTCCCCCACCCCCAGCACGGCGGCCGGCCGGGTCTCGGCCAGCACCGGTTCCACCCGGCGCATGATCTCGGCGGTCTGCACCGCGTGGCTGGCGGAACCCACGTCCAGATTGATCTGCGGCGCGGGAATGCCCAGATCGTCGAAGAAGCGCTGGTTCATGTCGGCATCGTAGTGCTGGCCGGTGTGCAGCAGCAGGGCCGGTACATTATGGGCTCGGAAGGCGCGCAGGATGGGCGCGATCTTCATGAAATTGGGCCGGGCGCCGACCACGCAGAGCACGGGCTGTGGGCTGGGTGTTACCATGATGATCCCTACCGGATGACGTGAGAGGCGAATGCGGGAGCCGATTGTGCCATGCAAACTATCGGCCAGGTGGCCGATTCTGCTGCCTTGGTTCATTTTCATGGCCGGTGCCCGGGCCGATCCGGAGCAGGGCGAACCGGCCCGGTTCCTGGCCCGCGCCGGGTCGAATACCGTCAGTCTGCGCAATGTGGCGCATTTCGTCATCCGTCACCTGAGCCTGGACGGCCAGCGTCACAATGTGACGGATCATATCGATGGAATACTGTGCCATATTCCGCTTTTAATGTTGTCTATTGCACAGGCTCCTGGAGAGCATCATGTCTGAAACGGTCCGGAGATCCGACGCCGTCCTGCGGGGATATGGCCAGCAACCGTCTGCCGCCTTGCGTGAAGAGGCGCTGGAACGCGCTGTCGCCCGTTGGCGGAATGACGACGAACGACGCAAGATCGCGGCCAGAGCGGTAATGCGGATTCTGCGTGACTGGGGTGTGGACAGCCATACGAAGCTGCGCCTGCTCGGGCTCTCGCCAAGTTCGCGCGGACAGCTCGGCGCTTACGCCAGCGGCAAGACACCGTTGCGTGGGAACGAAGATACCTGGCGCCGCGTTTCGGACCTGATAGCCATCGATCGCAATCTGCGTCTGTTTGCCCCGGAGAATCCCGACTGGCGGAGCCGCTGGCCCGGGTCCGCCAATCGCGGTCTGGGCGGGGAGCGGCCGATCGATATCATGCTTTATGCAGGCATTCAGGGTATCGAGCAGATTCGCCAGCATACCGCCCGACTGTTGCACAGCTGATCCATGACCGCCGGACCGGGGGTGGATATCACCGCGATTCGCGAACTGCTCAGCCATCCGACGAACTTCGTTGACGATACCTTGCGAGCGCTGCCGCCACTGCCCAAACTCGCCTCGGTATTCCGCCGTCATCGCACGGATATCGACCCGCTGGTGTCCGCTGAAGAGCAGGCGGTACTGGATGAGCTTGCCGACGAGGCCGAGAGCGTCCCGCTGGGCTACGATCCGGCCGATCTCGATGTGCTCACGCACAGTGCCATCAGCTACCCTTTCGAGAACCCCATGCCCTCGCGTTACAGCGATGGGCGGAGCTACGGTGTATGGTATGCCGCCTGCGAGAAAATCACCCTGCTGCGCGAGGCTGCTCAGGGTATCCTGCGCCACTATCATGACGCCGTCGATGCGGCTGTTGCCGACTCCCGACCCGGTTTCGGCACCGAGCGTTATATCGTGCGCTGCCGGGTCGACGGTCTTCTCGCGAATCTGATCGTATCGCCCATGGCCCGACAATACCGGGCGCTGCTTACCGACAACGACTGGCATTTCTGCCAGGTACTCGGCGCGGAGGCTTCCCGTCAGGTTCCCGGGGTGCTTTTCCCTTTGGCACGGGAAATCGGCGGGCGCAGTGTCGGGGCGTTTCGCGAGGATATTGTCGGGCCACCCGAGCCGATTTCAGTCGAACGTTTCCGATTCCGCCGGCTCAAGCAAGGGCTGGCGATCGAGATACGGGTCGATGGATACCGTTGGCGACTCGATTCGGCGGACAGGTAAGCCGAGCGTCGGGTTAAGTCGCGAATGATGCGGTTCGTTCCTCACCACATCCTACCGCCAACTCTGACGCCTTGACGACCTGGGCCCAGCGCTACGAGCTGTATCTCCCGTCTGGTCGGGCCGAACACGGCGGTGTTCCTGTCGGCCGCCGGGAGTTGAGGTTGCGCGGCTGACTTTGGAGTGACAATCGATCATCGGGTAGAATGGCTTGCAGGCTGAAAGCCTGCGTGCTGGCGACAAATCGGAGCGGCGATGAACGAGGACGCACTGAAGGAATCGATCAAGCGGGAATTGCCGGGCTGGTTGCGCACCGACCCGGAGCTACGCGCTTTCATCCTGGATCTGACCCGCTCCGAGTATGCCAACCGGGCGGAGACCGGGGATCGGTTCTACGAGATGCTGGCCGAGCTGCGCCGTGACCGGGAAGAACAGGCCCGCAAGTGGGACGAGGTTCACGCCGAGTTGCGGCGCGACCGCGAGGAGCAGGCGCGCAAGTGGGACGAGCAGAACCGCAAATGGGACGAGAGTCGCCGCGAGTTCCAACAGGTCCACGAAGAGATCATGGCCCAGGCCAAGAAATTCGACCGCTCCATCGGCGCGCTGGGTTCCCGCTGGGGGACGCAATCGGAGCGAGCGTTCCGCGACGCCCTGGCCGGGATACTGGAAGAGAGCTTCGGGGTCGAGGTGCTCAACATCAACGAATACGACGCAGCCGGCGAAGTGTTCGGCCGCCCCGACCAGGTCGAGCTGGACGTGATCATCAAGAACGGCTTGCTGATCATCTGCGAGTTGAAATCCTCGATCGACAAACCGGGGATGTACAGCTTCGAGCGCAAGGCGCGCTTCTACGAACGCCGCCACGGGCGCAAGGCCGACCGGCTGATCGTGGTCTCGCCGATGATCGACGCCCGGGCGCGCAAGGTGGCCCGGGAGCTGGGCATCGAGACCTACAGCGACTCGATCGATGTCGAGACGCTGTAATCCGGCAATTC
>CAYMHN010000317.1:0-4803 GCA_964390235.1 uncultured Candidatus Competibacteraceae bacterium | reverse complement strand
CGATGCGCCGGGCGGCATCGGCTCGCGCCGACGGCAGATCGCGTGGGTCGGCCAGTCGCGCCATGGCCAGGGCGGTGGCGCGCAAGCCCAGGCCGATCACCGGGATGCCACAGCCATCGGTACCGCGGGCCGCGTTGTCCAGCGGGGTATCGCTCAGTTCGGCCAGCACCCGACGCCAGCGCAGCTGGCTGGGATGGTCCGGCTGCAGATAGCCGCGAGTGGGTTCCACCTGATGCCGGGCGGCGGTCAGAAAGCCGCTGTGCTTGCCGGAGCAGTTGTTGTGCAGCCGAGACGGTGGCTCATCCGCCCGCAGCAGGGTCCGACGGGAGGGTCCATGGGTCGGCGCCTGCGGTCCGCATTCCAGATCCGATTCGCCGAGCCCGAGTCGCGCCAGCCAGTCCTGCACCCGCTCGACGTGCATCGGCTCGCCGCCATGCGAGGCGCAGGCCAGGGCCAGTTCGGCCTCGCCCAGACCGAAGGCGTCCAGCGCACCGGTCTCGACCAGCGAGACGGCCTGCAAGGGCTTGATCGCCGAACGCGCGTAGACCGGCCGTTCGATATCCCCCCACTCGGCATGGACCTTGCCAGCGGCATCGACCAGGGCGGCGGCGCCCCGGTGGATGCTCTCCACCAGATCGCCGCGGGTGACTTCCACCAGAACCGGATTGACAGACATGGGTTTTCCGCGTGCTTTTCCATCGACTCCGCCAGTATGCCTGACCCACAGGCGTTTTCTAAGTGGCCGGCCGGTGCTAGAGTTCGGGTTTTGGACCATGACCTCGACGCATGCACGACTTCGACACCCTCATCGATCGCCGCCACAGCGACAGCAGCAAATGGCGCAAGTATGCCGACCGTGACGTGATCCCGATGTGGGTGGCGGACATGGATTTCCGGGCGCCGGAGGCGGTGATCGAGGCCCTCAAGGCGCGGGCCGAGCATGGCGTGTTCGGCTACGGCTCGGCCCCGGACGCGCTGATCGATGCGGTTCTGACCCGGACCATGGAATTCCATGGCTGGCACATCGAACCGCAGCAGCTGGTCTGGTTGCCGGGGCTGGTCAGCGCGTTGAACGTGGCCTGCCGGCTGGTGGATGCGGATCAGGCGGTACTCACCGCCACCCCGGTCTATCATCCGTTCCTGCAAGCGCCGGGCAATATGGGCCGCGAACTGATCACGGTGCCACTGGCCGAGGACGCCGGCCGCTGGACGCCGGATCTCGATCGGCTGGCGGCGGCCATCACCCCGCGGACCCGGCTGCTGCTGCTGTGCAACCCGCACAACCCGGTCGGTCGGGTCTATGAGCGCGCCGAGCTGCTGGCGCTGGGTGAACTGTGCGAACGGCACGATCTGCTGGTCTGCGCCGACGAGATCCACTGCGAGCTGATCCTGGACCGGGACAAGGCGCACATTCCCTTCGCTCCCCTGGCCCCGGAACTGGCGGCGCGCAGCATCACCCTGATGGCGCCCAGCAAGACCTTCAATCTGGCCGGGCTGTACTGCGGCTACGCGGTCATCTCGGATGCCGGGCTGCGGCAGCGCTTCCAGCGGGCCATGGCCGGCATCGTCGGCCATGTCAACGTGATGGGTTACGCGGCGGCGCTAGCCGCCTATCAGTGCGGCGAACCCTGGCGTCTAGCGGTGCTGGACTATCTGCGGGACGGCCGCCAACGGATCGAGCACTGGGCCGCCGCGCAATCCGGCATCCGCCTGAGCTCGATCGAAGCCACCCACCTGGCCTGGATCGACTGTCGCGAACGCGGCCTGTCCGATCCGGCCGCGTTGTTCGAGCGCTTCGGGGTCGGGCTGCACGATGGGCGGATCTTCGGCGCTCCCCCCGGCTTCGTGCGGCTGAATTTCGCCTGTCCGCACGACCTGCTGGAACAGGCCTTGGCGCGCATGGGTCAGGCCCTGTCCCGAATCTGAGCCGAGTTCCGGAACACACGGCCGGATTCCGCCGTCTATTGTGAGAATCCCGAATGATGAACGAAGTGATAGGCGATACCATGAACCGTATGCAAACGACCGCCGCCTACCTGATATCGACCCTGGCGCTGCTGCTGGTCGGACTGTTCCCCGCAAGCGCAGCGACCTATGTGCTGCCACCGCCCGGCGTCGACGTGATCGGCCAGGAGCGCATCGTCCATGCCCGTTACCAGGACACGCTGATGGATATCGCCCGCGAACACGGGCTGGGTCTGGACGAGATCCTGATCGCCAATCCGAACGTGGACCCGTGGATTCCCGGCGAGGGCACCGCGGTGCGGTTGCCGACCCGCCATATCCTGCCCAATGTCGAACGCCGCGGCCTGGTGCTCAATCTGGCCGAGAAGCGGCTGTATTACTTTCCGGAACCGCGGGCCGGCGAACCGCCGGTGGTGATGACCTATCCGATCGGTGTCGGCCGCATGGACTGGGAAACACCGCTGGGCCAGACTCGGATCACTACCAAGGTCCGTGATCCGGCCTGGTATCCGCCCCAGTCGATCAAGCGGGAACACCTGGAACTTTACGGCGAGGTGCTGCCCGATGTGGTGCCACCGGGTCCCGACAACCCGCTGGGCCCGTTCGCGATGCGGCTGGCCATCCCCGGCTACCTGATCCACGGCTCCAACAAGCGCGATGGGGTCGGTTCGCGGGTCTCGCACGGCTGCATACGAATGTACAATGAACACATCACCGAACTGTTCCCGCTGGTGTCGGTAGACACGCCGGTCAATATCGTCAACCAGCCGGTCAAGGTGGGCATGGCGGCCGGTTCGGTGATCATGCAAGCCCATGGCGTGGGTGTGGATGCCTGGGAGTACGAGCGCGCCCCCAATGAAGCGACCTTCGAAACCGCCCTGCAAGCCCTGGAGCGCAAGGCCGGGGGCCGACTGCTGGCCTCGGTGGATCTGGCCTCGGTGGAACGCGCTCTGGAGCGGGCCGATGGGCGGGTGGTGGCGATATCGCCCTGAGGTAGGGCACTGAAGCGTTACCCCTCTCCCTGGATGGAGAGGGGTGGGCGGCCCGCGTAGGGGCGGCCCGCGTAGGGTAAGGGGGGAATTACTTCATCATCGAGCGCTGGAACATCCGGTTGACGCGCTCGTCGGTGGCTTGGCTCATCTGCATGGCCTGCTGGGCGATATTGCGCGCCTCGTTGGCGGTGGCTTGGGCGGCGGAGGACTCCGAGCGCGCCTGTTCGGCGATCTGCCGGACTTCCAGCAGATCGCTATTGGTGGCACAAGCCGCCAGCAGCAGACTGCCCAGCAGGCCAACGGCGGCGGCACGAAACACGGGCTTCAACATTGCTAGTTCCTTACCTGTGAAATCAGGGGTTGAGGGGAAAGGCATATCAACATAATCCGCCGCATGGCCAGGGTCAAGACTCATCGAATATCCACCCGCATGCCTGGCCTGACCCAGCCGGCCAGCCGCCGGATCTGCTCGTCGTTGACCGCGACACAACCCCGGGTCCAGTCGAAGCCGGCCTCGTGCACTTGCCGATCCCCGCCGCCCACGCCGTGGATGCCGATCTGGCCTCCCAGGGGGGTATCCTGCGGCGGCGTGCGACCCGCCA
The DNA here is from genome assembly GCA_964390235.1 of uncultured Candidatus Competibacteraceae bacterium. Classification (GTDB taxonomy): domain Bacteria; phylum Pseudomonadota; class Gammaproteobacteria; order Competibacterales; family Competibacteraceae; genus CAYMHN01. The sequence continues at coordinate 1,244 of CAYMHN010000317.1, read as the reverse complement.
GCAGGGCATGCTGGATACGATCGAAGGTCGCCTGGTCGATCCGTCCCTGACGAAGCGCAATCTGCGCGTATTCCTGATTGGGATAATCCAGGCCGATGAACAGGGAAAACTGGCTGGCCGGATTGATCCAGCCCACCCGGAACGAACCCAGCGGAGTGACGTCGTCGCCACGTCGCTGCTTGAGGCCGGCACCTCGGGCACCCAGCGCGATCGGCTCGAAGCTGTCCAGCGGGCCCTGATTGCCCATCACCACGATCCGATCCCCCCGGGTATCGACCAGCAGCCAGACATCGTTGGCCGCCGTCGCGAAATGCGTCCACCCCAGAACCATTCCGCACAGCAGGCCTGTGAAGCCGTGCCCAGTGACTTTCCGCATTCGTATTCCCCCGCGAACCGTTAGCCCGTTACGAGTGTCAACCATTGTACCGATTGCTTACCAACGGTCCTACATCATGCACAGTTTCCGCTTGCCTGTCCCCTTGTGGCTGGTACTGATGCTGAGTCTGTCGCTATTCGCGGCACCGGTACCCGCCCAGACGCCCGCCGATGCCAGCCGCACCCTGGCGGCCGTGGTCGGCCTGGAAGCCGAAGTCCCCGACAATGCCCGCACCGCCGCCAACCTCGGCACCCGGCGCGGCGGCAACGGCGTGGTCATCGACAGTGCCGGGCTGGTCGTCACCATCGGCTATCTGATCATGGAAGCCGGCCCGGTCAGTCTGATCCTGAACGACGGCCGCCGGGTGCCGGCCCGGATCGTCGCCTATGATCATGCCACCGGACTGGGACTGGTGCGTGCCCTGCAAGCCCTGGATATCGCTCCCCTGCCCCTGGGCAGTACCGAGAACCTGGAGGTCGACGATCAGGTACTGGTGATCGGCGCGGGTGGCGCGGCGGCGGCTCAGGCCGCCACGGTGGTCGACCGGCGGGAGTTCGCCGGCAGCTGGGAGTATTTGCTGGAACGGGCCATCTTCACGGCGCCACCCTATATGCGCTTTGGCGGCGCCGCCCTGATCGGCCCGGACGGTTCGCTGCTGGGCATAGGCTCGCTGTTCGTCGGTGACGCCGCGCGGGATACGCCCCGGCGATCCGGCAATATGTTCGTGCCCATCGATCTGCTGGAACCGATCATGGGCGAGTTGCTGAGTCTGGGGTATTCCAGCAGCTCGGCCCACCCCTGGCTGGGACTGGCCGCCGGCGAGCAGCGCGGCCAGCTGCTGATCGACCGCTTGTCCGAGGACGGGCCG
>CAYMHN010000316.1:0-4828 GCA_964390235.1 uncultured Candidatus Competibacteraceae bacterium | reverse complement strand
GCCAGGGCCAGTGGCCCCAGGCGCGGGTGCTCGTGGATGAGCAGCCAGTTCGAGAGATCCAGATCGCGCCGGCTCTCCAGCTGTCGGATGACCTGCCGCGGTGGCCGGACCAGCATCACCCAGCGGTTCTCCCAGCTCAGCGTGCGCAGCGCCGGCAGCAATACGGGCAACGCCGACGGTCGGTCGGTGTACAGTTCCACGATACCGCCCAGCGGCCAGCCGCCCCCGGGCAAACGCCGGTCCAGATCCGGCAATCCGGTCGAAATCACGGGCGCCAAGGTCAAGGACAGTCCCCCTGCGAGGAACCGCCCTCCGGACGGGGACAGCGCCCCGGCGGGTTCTTGCGTCGCTACGCTTGGCAGGGTCATGGTCATCTCCCGAGATAGCCAACAGATGGATTTCGGGCTATTATATAGCAATATTTTTTTACTAGCAAAAATTTACTATCATGAACAAGCTCACCCCCCTGCAAAGCCGCCTGCTAGGCCTGCTGCGCGACCATCTACGGACCGCCGGTCGCCCCCCTACATTGAGCGAGCTGGCCCGCAGTCTCGGTGTCAAGTCGGTCAGCACGCCACGGTTTCATCTCAAGGCCCTGGAGAGGAAAGGCTATCTGCGGCTCACGGCGGGCAGCCGAGGGATAGAACTCATCGGCCCCGCGCCGACTGGCGAGACAGGTCTGCCCTTGCTCGGGCGGGTACCGGCGGGCACCCCGCTGGAGGCCGTCGAACAGGTCGAGACCCATCTGACCAGCCTGCGCGAACTGTTCCCCGACGCCGATTATCTACTCCGGGTACAAGGCGACAGCATGCGCGATGTCAGTATCCTCGACGGCGACATCATCGCCGTGCGCAGGGTGGACACCGCCCGCCACGGCGATATCGTGATCGCCCGACTCAACGGGGAAGACACCTTGAAGCGGCTCTACTACCGCGACGGCCGGGTCCTACTGGTGCCGGAGAACAGTGCCATGGCGCCGATCACCGTCGATCCCACGCGCGACGAGTTCGCCATCGACGGGGTCTATCTGGGGGTGATCCGGGTGGGCGGGTTCTGAACCCTGGCCTCATTAGGCGCCTCATCCTGCGCGGCACCGCCCTGGACAGGCACGAACTCCCGGGTCTGCTGTCGTCCGACCCGAAAATGGGCTAAAATCGAGCGCATGGGCACCGGAGTCAAGGCTGCCTCTGCCGATCACAGGCCCTCGACCAAGTCCACGGTCGCGCAGCAACGAGGCAACAGGTCTCGTCACCTTTTCCCTCCGAGAATACAATACCCTTAAGAAGGGGTGAACGTCGCACCGATATCCGAGGCGGTTCAGTTCAACAGACATTTATTCATCATGCTGCGCACGACGAGTAAATGCTTAGTAGTTCGGTCAAAAGGAAGACACACCATGAAAGCTGAGTTTACTGCGATAATCGAAGCCGCACCGGATGGCGGTTACTGGGCAATCTGCCCGGAAGTGCCGGGTGCCAATGGACAGGGTGAGACCATCGAAGAAACAAAGAATAATTTGATAGAAGCTATTGAATTGATCTTCGAGGATCGAAGAGCCGATATCATGCGTGGGTTGCCGGATGATGTGATCCAAGAGAAGATATTGATCGGATGAAACGGAGGGATTTGGAACGCCGTCTCCGTATCGCGGGTTGCTTTTTGAAGCGAGAGGGCAGTGCGCACTCCATTTGGATGAATCCGAAGAACGGCATAACCGAAGCGGTTCCCAGACACAACGAGATCAAAGAACCGTTGACCAAGAAGATTTTGAAGCGACTCGATGCAGAATAGAAACAAAAAGACCGAGCAAGACGCCGCACCCAACCGACAGTTTTTCGAGCCAATGAAGCGATCCATGCGTAAAAAGCGCGCCTCCCGTGCAACCACTCAAACCACGGAGACTCTTGCCGACCAGGCCGAGTCCCAGCGCCAGGCCGGCCGCTACCGGGAGGCGCTGGACAGCTACAAGCAGCTGCTCAAGCGCGAACCGCGCCCCGAGTGGCGTGAGGCACTGGCCGAGGTCTATCTGGGTCGGGCCGAACAACTGGCCGCCAAGCGCATGCACAAGGAAGCCGCGGCGCTATGGGAAAACATGGCCGGTGCGTGCGGCGAGCGGAAGCGGGAGCGCTACATCGACTGGTTGCTGCGCGCCGGACGCCTGGGGCGGGGTGCCCGCATGTTCACCGAGGCGCAAGCTGATTTCCGGGACAGCCCCACCGGACAACGGATCGCGACCCGGCTGGCCGTTCTGCTAGTCTGTGGCCAGGATGATGACATCGCCGCCGCGCTGCCCGCCGACTCACCGCTGATCCGCCAGCGCGACGCGGTGCTGGCCGCCATGCAGGCCTATTGCCGCGGAGACGATGCGGCCATGCAGGCCAGCCTGAAAACCGTTCCGTTCCGCTCCCCGTACCGGGAATTGCGCCTGCTGCTGCAAGGTCTGGCGACACTGACCACGGACCCACAGACCGCCCTGGTCCAGCTCGCGCGGATCGATGCCGACTCACCCCTGGCCCGCTTCACCGAGCTGGTACGCATCGCGGCACTGGACGGAATCGAGTTGCTGGACGCCGTGGCCGGTCTGTCGACAGCCGAGCGCAGCCTGGTGTTGACTCTCAAGGGCTGGAACCAGGGCCGCATCGAGCTGGCCCAGCGCTTGCCAGAGCCTCGGCAAACCAGCCCCCGGACACTGTTCCAGTTCGCCCTGCGTAGCGCCGATCAGGTCGAGGCGAGTCGGGTGCGGCGCTTCTGCCTGGCGCTGCTGCCCCATTATCCCGAAGGTCTGCCGGCTTTCGAGAAGCACTTCGGCAGCTTGCCCAAGGCCGAGCGCGAGCGCATTCACGCCCTGGCCGCGGAAGCTCGCGACGATCTCGAGGACGCCAGCAATCACTGGCGGGCTTGTATCAAAAGCCTGCTGCCCCCCCGGATCGACTGTGACGACGCCCTGGAAACCGCGCTGATCCTGCGTCACACGGCCGAACTGAGCCGCCGGCTCGAAGGGTCGAATCCCTGGAACCCGGAGCTGTGGGACGATCTGGTACGGAGTCTGGAGCTGGACCCGGACGACAAACCGACCTATCTCCACTTGATGGAGCTCGCCCGGCAACGCGATGACCGCAAGGCGCAGGACCACTGGACCGAGCAGGCGGTGCGACGGTTTCCCGAGGACGCCGAGGTGCTGATGGCCGCGGGGATGGCCGCCTATCGACGGCAGTCGTTCAAGAAGGCGGCGCGCTTCGCCGGCACCCTGCTGGAGCGCGACCCCATCAACCCGCATGCCAGGAATCTGCTGATCTCCTGCCACCTGGCCCATGCCCGCAAGCAGATCAAGGCCGCCAAGCACGAGTTGGCCGAGCGTGAACTGAGCGAGGCCGCCACCCATGCCCGGGACGAGGATCAACGCGGTATCGTGGCGCTGAACCGGGGCTTTCTGGCCCTGTCGCAAGGCTTGGAACCAGCGACGACGGATCTGCTGGAGCGGGGCCTGAAGCTGTTGGGCGGTGGGCTGCTGGCCCGATTCCGCTACCTGGTGGACGGGCGCCGCTTGGGGATCAGCCCACAGAATCTGGGCCGATATTACAACCGGCTGCAGGGTGCGCCGCCGCCCGCCTCGAAGCAGGATATCCTGCAACTGGCCGAGCTGCTGCACCGCTACGTGGACGATGGGGTCAAGAAACTCCCCAAGGCTCTGGACGACTTGGGCAAACCCTTGCGGGCGGCAACCCGGCTCGAATTCTCCGAACAGGAACTGGGAGCGGTCTGCGCCGCGTTCCACAAGGCCCGCCATCACGGCTTGCTCAGGCACTATGCCGAGGCCGCGCTGCAACGCTTCGGCCATCAGCCGCGATTTTTCTACTACTATGTATTCGGGCGCACCAAGGGCCGGCGAGACCGGCTCACGCCGATCGAGCGCATGCAGCTGGAATACGTGCTCGACAGCGCCGCGGGGACCCATGATCCTCATATTGTGCACCTGATCGAGGACCTGCTGGGGATTCCGGCCTTTCCGCCCCTGGACTTGCCGCCGCTGCCGCCCGAGCTGGTCGATGACCTGGAACAGGCCATGGAAGCGCTCATGGACCGACTGAACACCGACGACCCCGAAGAAGTGCTCGATTTCATCGAGGAACAGCTACGCAAGGAGGGAGATTTGCCATTCTTCCCCCGACCCAAAGGGAGACGTGGATGAACGATCCGTTTCAAGTCCTGGAAGTCGCCGAGACAGCCGACGATGCGGCAATCAAGAAGGCCTATCTGCGCAAGGTCAGAGCATTCCCGCCGGATCGCGAGCCACAACGTTTTCAAGCGATCCGTGAAGCCTTCGAGGCCATCCGGACCCGCCGCAACCGGCTGCGCTACCGCTTGTTCCGGGCCGATCCACCGACGCCCACCGCGTTGCTGGAGGGCGGCACCCACAGTCCGGGTCCGGGCCGACGACCCACGCTGGACCAGCTGCGGCAAGCCCTGCGGCAAACCCTGACCGACCCCGCGGACTGATGCCCATGGATTCCTTGGCCAAGGAGGCGCTGATCGCGCAATTCGGTACCTATCTTGACGAACTGGGGGACGTTCCCGAGCCGGAGGATGATGTTGCCTTTTCGCTGTTCACCGAGCTGGCCGGGCTGAAAACCGAGGTCAAGCTGGAAAGCCGCCAGGTCAAGGACGCCCTGGAGCAGTTCAAGGCGGTATTCGCCACCCTGCGGGCCGACAACGAGACCCTGGCACGGGAACTGGACCGGCAGCGGGCGGTGGAGCAGGCGCTGCGCCGGGAAACGCTGCGTCCGCTGCTGTTGCAACTGCTGGAGTTGCGCGACCGCCTGGAGGCCGG
>CAYMHN010000315.1:0-4830 GCA_964390235.1 uncultured Candidatus Competibacteraceae bacterium | reverse complement strand
ACCCCGAACTCGTCCGACAGCAGCCGCAAACCGCTCAGCATCAGGGCGGCCGCCAGGGTGCTTTTCCCCGCGCCGGGCACGGCGGCCATCACCACCGCCCGGTCGTCGATGGCCAGCGCCCCGGCGTGCAGCAGCACGTACTGGTTGAAGCGTTGGGCGAAACACCAGTTCACGCCCCATTCGTAGAGCGGCAAGGTGTCGGATAGCGGAAACGGTTCGAAGGGCTGGACGCCGTCGATGCTGAAACGGGCTTGCGGGCGAAACCAGCGGCGCGGCCCGCGCCCGGGGCTCAGGCGGACATGCAGATCCGCGAAATCCGCCGCCGGAAGGTAGTCGAACGAAGGATAGACCTCGTGCAATATTCGGGCGAATCCCGCCGTCTTCGCCCGCACCCGCACCCGGCAGGCGCCGTAGTCCAGGCACAGCCCGGGTCCCTGGAGATTCGCCGCCAATTGCCGGGGGCTAAGCTCGGCCAGTCGGCGGGGCGGGGCGGTCATGCGTCCAGCAGGCCGATCTCGCCCAGCATGCGCAGCAGCTCGCGAATCCCGGGATGGTCCGGGTCCAGTTCCAGTTCCTCGCGCAGGGCAGCACGGATCCTTGCTATCGATACCGGACCGTCCACGGAGAGTTCGGCGATCAGATCGGCAACCACGGCCGCGACCGGCGGCAGGACGTGGGTCTGCCAGGTCGCGGGATCGAACACGACCGCGGCGTCGCCGAGACGCCGCAGCAGGGGTGTGGAAAGCGATCTCTCAGTTGATCGTGGCGCTGGGGAAGCCGAGGCCGGCGAGTGAGGTCCAGCAGGAGGTTCCATGAATCGGGGTGCCTTGCGACGAGCCATGCGGGATCGGGTTGCCCGAGGAGTAATCGACCAGGAGGTAATAATACTCGCCAGTGGGGTTTCGGGATTGCCAGGGAGCCGATTCAGGATCGACAACGGCTTCGCCCGCCACCTGATGCCAAGTGTAATCGATCATGTAACCTTCTATGATGTTTTCACTTCCGCCTTTCTGGAACCTCAACTTCGGCACCGCCACGCGCACCCAGTCCCCCGGGTTTGGCTGTTCGTGCATTACAGTGGCGGGGAAAGCCTCTCTGCTGGCCCGTTCCATGCTGTTTTCCAGACACCACAGACTGGTAGCCGCCAATGCCGTGCCGCTGGGTAGGGTAAACACGACCGGCGCGCCCGCGGCGGCGCGGAGGATGCGACGGCGTGTCTCCTGCCGGGAGGAGGTGGAGGTTCCGGGGCGGCTGTCCGGATTCCGGGGCTGCTGGTCCTTACTCATGGGAAAGCCCGCTCCTGATCGCTGGCCTGATTCATAGTATAAAGGTATTGATTCATGAAGGCATGCATTTGCCATGCCGTCATGCCGAATTGTAGGGTGCGCACGGCGCACCAAAACCCGCCGACAACACGTTTGATCGAATTCGCCCGATATTGTTCCATGATCTAGCCATAACCCCCGCCAGCGGCGATGCGTCTCTCCCAGGCCAGCGTGCTGCCGACGATCCGCTCCAGATCGTCGTGGCGCGGTTCCCAGCCTAGCACCGAGCGCACGCGGCCGGCCTCGGCGATCAGCTTGGGCGGGTCGCCGGGACGGCGCGGTTGTTCGCGGATCTCCAGCCGGCGGCCGGCGATCCGCTGCACGGCATCCAGCACCTCGCGGACGCTGTGGCCTCGGCCATAGCCTACATTCAGTGTCTCGGAATCGCCACCGGCGCGCAGATGCTCCAGGGCGCGCAGATGGGCGGCGGCGAGATCGCCGACATGGAGGTAATCGCGTACCCCGGTGCCGTCCGGCGTCGGGTAGTCGGTGCCGAAAATCGCTACATTCTGACGTTTCCCGACCGCCGCCTCGCAAGCCACCTTGATCAGATGGGTCGCCTGGCGGGTGGACTGGCCGATCCGCCCCTCGGCGCCGGCGACGTTGAAGTAGCGCAGGACGACATGGCGCAGCCCGGAGACCGCCGCGAGGTCCCGCAGCATCCACTCGCTGATCAGTTTGGAGCGGCCGTAGGGGTTGATCGGCAGGGTAGGGGTGGTCTCGCCGGCCACGCCCGCCGGGGGCATGCCATAGACGGCGGCGGTCGAGGAGAACACGAACCGGCGGACGCCGGCCTCGGCGCAGCTCTCCAGCAGATTGCGGGTGGCGCAGCTGTTGTTGCCGTAGTACTTGAGCGGATCGGACACCGACTCGGGCACGACGGTATGCGCGGCGAAGTGCATCACCGTGTCGATGGCCCGATCGCGCAGCAAGGCCGTTACCAGATCGCGGTCGCCGACATCGCCCCGGACGAACTCGGCATCGGGCACCGCCTCGCGGAAGCCGGTGCTCAGATTGTCCAGCACCACCACCCGCTCGCCGGCTTCGGCCAGCAGCAGCGCCACATGGCTGCCGATGTAGCCGGCGCCGCCGGTGACCAGTATCCCTGATGGTTTCATGAGGCTTGTTCCATGGTCAGCGGTTCAGTTCGTGCTTCTTCATCAGATCGTAGAGGGTGGGCCGGCTGACGCCCAGCAATTCCGCGGCGCGCGAGATATTGCCGTCCACCCATTGCAGGGTGCGGCGCAAGGCGCGCGCCTCTGCCTCGTCGCGCACCTGGCGCAGATTGAACACCGCTTCCGGTGTTGCGTTACCGGGCGCGGGCAGTTCCAGATCGGTCCTTGTGATCCGGGGGCCTTCCGCCATGATGACCGCGCGCTTGATCCGGTTTTCCAGTTCCCGGACATTGCCGGGCCAGGGATAGACCTCGATGGCGTTCAGGGCGTCCTCGCTGAAGCCGAGGAGATTGCGGCCCTGTCCGCGGGCGTGGCGGTCGGCGAAACTGCGGGCCAGCAGGATGGCGTCTCCCGAGCGCTCGCGCAGCGCGGGAATGGTGATCGCGATCTCGCTGACCCGGTAGTACAGATCCTCCCGAAACTTGCCCTGTTCTATCAGCGCCCGCAGATCCTGGTGGGTCGCGCAGATTACCCGAACGTCCACCGGAATTTCGCCGCGCCCGCCCAGCCGTTCGACCACCCGCTCCTGCAGAAAGCGCAGCAGCTTGGCTTGCAGGGACTGGGGCAGATCGCCGATTTCGTCGAGCATCAGGGTGCCGCCGTCGGCGTATTCGAACTTGCCCGGGGTCTGCCGCGCCGCGCCGGTGAATGCGCCTTTCTCGTAGCCGAACAGTTCGCTTTCGAGCAGATTCTCCGGGATCGCGGCGCAGTTGATGGCGACGAAGCGTCGGTCGGCGCGTGGACTGAGTTCGTGCAGGGCGCGGGCGATGACTTCCTTGCCGGTGCCGCTCTCGCCCAGCAGCAAGGTGGTGGCGTTGGTCGGAGCGATCTTCTCCACCGTGCGGGTGATCCGGATCATCTCCGGGCTGACGGTCAGCAGTCCGGGCAGCGGTTCGGCGGAGCGTTGCCGGGCCAGCCGGGCATTCTCGTCCTCCAGTTCCCAGAGGCGGTGGGCGCGCTGCACGATCAGCGTCAGGAGGTCGCCATCGACCGGTTTCTGGTAGAAATCATACGCGCCCAGCCCGATCGCCTTGACGGCGTTCTCGCGGTCGCTGTTGCCGGTGATCACCACGACCTTGGTGCGCGGCGCCAGGGTGACGATCCGCTCCAACGTGGCCAGGCCCTCGCTGGCTCCGCCCGGATCGGGGGGCAGACCCAGGTCCAGGGTGACCACTTGCGGTTCGTGCCGGCGCAACTGGGCGATGGCCGTCTCGCGATCCTCCGCGGTCACCACCTCGAAGCCCTCGAAGCACCAGCGCAGCTGGCTGCGCAGCCCCGGATCGTCTTCCACCAGCAATAATCTACCTTGTGTCGCGCTCATGCGGCTCCTCGTTCGATGGCCGGTTGGCCCAGGGGGATTCTCATGCGGAATCGCGATCCTTGCCGCGGTTGACTCCGGACCTCGAGATCACCCCCCAGGGTGCGCAGATACTCGCGGCTTTCGAAAGCGCCGATGCCCATTCCGGCCATGCCCTTGGTGGTATCGAAGGGCCGGAACAGGCGATTGCGGACAAACTCCGCATCCATGCCGCAACCCGAGTCCTCCACGTCGATCAGGGCATCGCTGCCATCGCGGTGGACGCGGACGGTGATCCGTCCGTCCCCCGGGGTCGCATCCAGGGCGTTCTGGATCAGATGGCCCAGCACCGCCCGCAGTCGGTCCCGGTCCGCCAATACCCGAACCTCCCCGGCTGTGACCTCGATGTTTACCGCGGGGTTCCGGTCGCCGAACCCGGCGACGGCTTCCCGCGCCACCCCGGCCGTGTCTATCGGCTCGATGCGCCCGGACAGGTCGCCGCCGCGCAGTTGCTGCAGCAAGCGGTTCATGCGCGCCACGGCGTTGTCCACGGTGCCGATCGCATCGCGCAGGAATTCCGGGTTGTGGCCATGGCGCCCGGCGTTGCTGACCACCAGCGACAACTGGGCGATGAGATTCTTGAGATCGTGTATGACATAAGCGGATAGACGGTTGAACGATTCGAACTGCCGGGCCAGGGTCAGGGCCTGAACCGCCTCCAGCTGGGCCAGATGGCTGGCTGCTTGACGGCCGGCGGTCTTGAGCAGATCCCGGACTTCCCAGTCCATGGCCAGGGCGGCGCTCGGGCGGTCGAGGATCACGAAACCCTGCAAGGATTCCTCGTGCAGCAGGGGCACGATGATCCAGGCCCGGGCATCGGCCGTGAGCCAGTCCGGCAGGGCGAGATCCTGGTAGCGTTCAGGATGTTGCTGGTATTCATCGAGGATCACCACCCATTCGGTCCGGTCCAGATAGGTCGCCAGGCTGTCGCTGCGGCCCAATACCGGCAGATCGGCCAGGGTCCCGCGGGAGG
>CAYMHN010000314.1:0-4866 GCA_964390235.1 uncultured Candidatus Competibacteraceae bacterium | reverse complement strand
GGCGGTCATCGTCATGCCGGAAACCACCCCCGGCATCAAGGTCGCCGCCGTGCGCAGCCTGGGTGGCGAGATCGTCCTGCACGGCGATGCCTTCGACGAGGCCTACCAGCATGCCTTGCAGCTGTGCGAGGAGCAGGAGCTGACCTTCATCCACCCGTTCGATGATCCCGAAGTGATCGCCGGTCAAGGCACCATCGGCCTGGAAATCCTGCGCCAGCATCCCAAGCCCCTGGAGGCGATCTTCGTCGCCATCGGCGGGGGTGGACTGATCGCCGGGATCGCCGCCTGCGTCAAATCGCTACGCCCCGAGATCAAGATCATCGGGGTGGAACCCGAAGACGCACCCAGCATGTATGAAGCCCTGCGCCAGAACCGGCGGGTCATGCTCGATCAGGTTGGCATCTTCGCCGATGGCGTGGCGGTGCGCCAGGTCGGCAAGGAACCGTTTCGCATCGCCCGTGAGGCCGTGGACGAGGTGATTCTGGTTACCACCGACGAAATCTGCGCGGCGATCAAGGACATCTACGACGATACCCGCGCCATTGCCGAACCGGCGGGTGCCCTGGGGATCGCCGGCCTGAAGAAGTACGTGACCCGCGAAAACCTGCGCGATACCAACCTGGTCGCCATCAACTGCGGCGCCAATGTCAATTTCGATCGACTGCGGCATATCGCCGAGCGCGCCGAAATCGGCGAGCAACGCGAGGCCCTGCTGGCGGTGACCATCCCTGAACGGCCGGGCAGTTTTCGGGCCTTCTGCGAAACCATCGGCAAGCGCAGCATCACCGAGTTCAACTACCGCTATGCCGACCGCAGCGAGGCCCATATCTTCGTCGGTCTGGAACTCACCGACGGGCAAGGAGAGAAGGACGAACTCATCGCCAAGCTGCGCTCCGCCGGCTACCCGGTACAGGATCTGACCGACAACGAGATGGCGAAACTCCACATCCGCTACATGGTGGGCGGGCGCACCGCCGGCCTGGAGGAAGAGATCCTGTACCGCTTCGAGTTTCCGGAACGACCGGGCGCGCTGCTGCGCTTTCTGCAAGGCCTGGGACCGTGGAATATCAGCCTGTTCCACTACCGCAACCATGGCTCGGCCTATGGCCGGGTGCTGGCCGGCATCCAGGTTCCGGAAAATCAACGACCCATGCTGGAACAGTATTTCAACGAGATCGGCTATGCCTTCCACCGCGAGGCCGATAATCCGGCCTACAAGCTGTTTCTGGCCAGTCTCGGTTGATCCGCGTTACTCCAGGGCCAGGATGCACCGCCACTGCGCGGGGCTGACCGGCATCACCGACAGGCGGTTGCCGCGTTGCACCAAGGGGAGATCGGCCAATTCCGGATGCGCCTTGAGTTCGCCCAGACTGATGCAGCGCTTGAGCTTGCGCCGCAGGCGAACATCGACCATGTACCAGCGCGGCTGCGCGGGATCGCTCTTGGGGTCGTAATGCGGGTCGGCGGGGTCGAAGGCGGTGTGATCCGGATAACCCTCGCGCACGACTTCGGCGATGCCCACCACGCCCGGCGGATCGGAATTGGAATGATAGAACAGCACCTGATCGCCCCGCCGTATCTGGTCACGCAGCATATTGCGGGCCTGGTAATTGCGGACTCCGTCCCAGTGCGTGGTCCGGTCGGGGGCGGCGGCAAGGTCGTCGATGCTGAACGCCTCGGGTTCGGACTTGAGCAGCCAGTAGTTCATCCCCGTCCTTCCCATCAGATCGGCGGCAGCGGTCGGAACAGTTGCAATCCCGCCTCGGTGACCACGCCATCGAGCGGCACATCCCAGGGGCGCGGCGTCTGCACGGGCAGACGCTGCAACTCGTAACCGACGCCGATCAGCCAGGGGCCACGGCTGCGGTCGGGATCATCCTTGCGGAAGGCGAAACTGCGATCGTAGTAACCGCCCGCCATGCCCAGTCTGAACCCTAGTGGATCGAAACCGACGATGGGGGTGATCACCAGATCGAGTTGTTCCGGGGCGAGCATCCGCTCGCGGGGGACCACGGGTTCCAGGATGCCGAACCAATTGGGCCGCAGCACGGCATCCGGCTCATGGGGAGCGAACAGCATGGGCTGATCACGCGCCACCAGAATCGGCAGATAGACCGACTGTCCCTGCCGCCAGGCGGCGCGGACCAGGGGGGCCGGATCGAATTCGCCACCACAGGCCAGATAGACGGCGATATGCCGGGCCCGGCGGAACAGTACCTGGTCAACCAGGCTTGCATGAATCCGCTGATCGTGGCGCTGGCGCAGCCCCTCATCGAGGGCGCCGCGCGCCGCTCGCAATTGGCGACGCAGCCATTTCAACTGATGGTCCGGACTATCCAAAAAAGAACATCCTCCGCCTGTGCCGCCGGTGTTGCCTTTACCCTTGAATCCAGCTGGTTCAAGTGTGGGAAGCGCTGCTACGCATCAGGCTTTCCGCTCAAACGGCGGACTTGCACACCAGCGGTCGCAAAAACGATTCCCGGGTATCGATACTTAGGATCAAGGGGTATACCCGGCTAACCTGGCGAACACCGCAGAGGATGTTCAAATCATTCTACTCCTGATTCGGTCGGGTCTCAAAGCGATTCAAGGTTTCTTCGACCCGTTCCAGCAAAGCCCGGGTACGCGCCTGCGCCGCCTGCTCGAATTCGCCCAGTCGCCGCTGCGCCGCCAGCAACTCATAGCTGATGTTGAGCGCCGCCATCACCGCAATGCGTTCGGTGCCCATGATCTTGCCGGTCTCGCGGATATCCTGCAAGGTGGTGTTGAGATATTGCGCCGCGGCCAGCAGCGACTGTTCCTCATCCGCGGGACAAGCCACCCGATACTCCATATCCATGATCCGGACACTGATCGGTTGCTCCTCGCTCATGGCGATGCCTCCAGGCCCTTGAGACGCGCAATCATGGCATCGATCCGGGCGCGCGCCTGTTCATTCTGATCGATCAGCGAACGCCGCTCCATGAGCAGCGTATCGCAGCGCGTCTGCAATTCACGATTATCCTCGGCCAGACGCTGGCACAGCCCCAGCAATTCCTCCAGCCGCTGCTGCAGAATGCTGAACCCTTGTTCGGTTGCTTCACTGAACGCATTATCGGTCATGGCGTCATATTAGTGTGAGCCCGCAAAACCGGTCAACAGCAATCACGCTCCGGTTCCGGCACACGAGATATGCGCTTACAATCAACCCTTGTCATGGCCGTCCTCTCGCCCAGCGGGTAATCCGATGTCGCAAGCTATCGTCACTCTGCCGGCTTATCACAGCCTGAGCGGGTCACTATCCCACCATGATCCCGCCGAACTGCACGGCCTGCTGTGCGGCCTGCTGTGCGCCGACCCCGGTCTCACCGTCGATGGCTGGCTGAGAGCGATTCATCCGGAGACCGCGAATCCCGAATCGTCCGCGGATCTGTTACGCCGGATTTATCAGGCCACCCGCTCGCAACTGGACAGTGAGTTGTTCGACTTCCAGCTCCTGCTGCCTACCGATGAGCAATCGCTGAACGAACGCAGCCTGGCTCTAGGGGACTGGTGCCAGGGGTTTCTGTCGGGTCTGGGTCTGGGCGGACTGAATACCACCACGGACCTGACCGGCGAGATCGAAGAGTTCATCCAGGACGTCAGTCAGATCGCCCAATTGGGTTTCGATGCCCTGGAGAGCGATGACAGCGACGAGACCGCCTACACCGAGATCGTCGAGTATCTGCGGGTCGGCGTGCTGCTGGTGCGCCAGGCACTGGATCCCACCCCGGCCATACCCAGACAGCGGCTGCATTGATGATCGCAACATCGGACTACGATCTGCTGATCGTCGGCGGAGGACCGGTCGGGCTGGTACTGGCCTGCGCCTTGTCCGGTCACGGGCTGCGGATGGCGGTACTGGAGGACTCACCGCCGCGGGTCGCCGCGGAGGGCGGGCGCAGTTTCGCGCTGGCCCACGCCAGTCAACAAATCCTCGACAGCCTGGATCTGTGGAATGGACTGGACGCGACCCCCATCCACAGGGTTCATGTCTCCGAGCGTGGCCGTTACGCCATGGTGCGGCTGGATCGGCATGACTATGCGCTGCCCGCCCTGGGCCAGGTGGTCGATGCCGGACAACTGAATCAGTGGCTGCGGCGCCGCCGGGCCGAGCTGAGCGACGTCGACTGGCT
Source organism: uncultured Candidatus Competibacteraceae bacterium (assembly GCA_964390235.1). Lineage (GTDB taxonomy): Bacteria > Pseudomonadota > Gammaproteobacteria > Competibacterales > Competibacteraceae > CAYMHN01. Next base: position 712 of record CAYMHN010000314.1, on the reverse strand, counting down.
GTGTCCAGCCTGTCCGGAAGCCGTCAGTCTGCATCCGGACGAGGTCTGTCTGCGCTACCGGAATGGCGACCAGTCGGTGCGGCTGAGTGCCCGCCTGCTGGTCGCGGCGGATGGCGGACGCTCCCGAATCCGGGAGCTGCTGGCCATACCGACCTTGCGACTGGACTATGGCCAGGCCGCCGTGACGGCCAATCTGAGCATGACTCTGCCACATCGCAATATCGCCTACGAGCGGTTTACCGATGAGGGACCGCTGGCCCTGCTGCCGCTGGCCGAGAATCGCTGCGCCCTGGTCTACATTGTGGCCGCAGCGGAACTGGCCGACACCCTGGCCCTGCGCGATGCGGAATTCGCCCGCCGGGTCGAGGACCGCTTCGGCGAACGGCTGGGCAGGATCACCGCTGTCAGCCAGCGTGCCGGCCACTCCTTGAGCCTGGTGCGGGCGCGCCTGCAGGGACGGCAGCGGACCCTGGTCATCGGCAATGCCTCCCACACCCTGCACCCGATCGCTGGTCAGGGACTCAATCTGGGCCTGCGGGATGCGGCGACACTGGCCGAGCTGATCGCTCAGGCGCGACGCACCGGGACCGACATCGGCAACCCGGCACTATGCCAGCGCTATGCCGAGCTGCGCCGCCGGGATCAGGACCGGGCGCTGGTGTTCACCGATCTGCTGGCGCGCTTGTTCGCCAACCCCCTGCCCCTGGTCGGT
>CAYMHN010000313.1:0-4872 GCA_964390235.1 uncultured Candidatus Competibacteraceae bacterium | reverse complement strand
AAGAGGCGCCCGTTGGGGGAGTTGCCGCGGTGGAGCATCATGCGGGCGAAGCGGCGCTTGACGAAGGCGATGGCGCACAGGTGCTCGCCTCCGGCGAGGTCGTTTTGCAGGCCGTGGGATCTTGGTTCGCGCAGCAATCGCCAGAACTGTTCGAGCCGCAGTGCGTCCGGCTGCAACGGACCGGCCACGCCGGACAGTTCCTGCCAGCCGTCCATCACCATGCATTTGACGCCCGGTTCGACCAGGGTCTCGCGGCTGCGCCAGTTCTTGCGTCGATCCAGCAGATTGGCCTCATCCCCGAACACCCAGCTGATTTCCCAGAAACCGTCGATCTGCCGTTCCCAGATGGCGCGAGTGGTGTCATTCGTTTCCGGGAAGGCCACCAGATCGCTCTCCCAGACCACTTCGGCCAGTTCCCGCCAGGCCTTGAGCACGGACTCGGTTACCTGCTCCGGCCTGAAACCGTCCGGCACCTCGGCCAGAAAACGATTGGGTACGCCGCCTTGCTTCGGGCCGTCCGTGCCTTTCCGGCTGCCGGCGATCCAGCGAAGATAATCCTGACCCGGAACCGGGAAAACGATCTCGCCGCCCTGTGCCTGAACCGCCCGCATCGCCACCCCGGCCAGCCAGGACAGAATGAACGAGCCGGCCCAGAAATCGCGGGTCCGTCGCGCCTGGGCGACGAAGCCCTGTACCGGGCCGAGGGTGAATTGGAAGGCTTTGCGCGTACTCATGAATGCTCCTCCATGAAGCGCTCGACCTCGGTGAAATACCCGACGTGATTCCCTGCTGAATATCGTGGATGAAAATGCGCTGACAGAAACAGCGCTGATGCTTGCGCCTTGCCATCCGCCAAAGCGTGGATGTGGAACAAAAGTGGACTGGCACGCCGGTTGGTTTCATCCTCACCCTGTAGCGGCAGTCCGAAGGGTATCTTCACCTGACCGCGCAAAGGACTGGGTTGACCGCGATGTTGTCGATAGAGTTCACCGACGGTGTCATGGACCTGCCTCGCGTTGCTGCCGGCTTCACCGAGCAGGCAGAACCGCGCGAATCGGCTGAACGCTGTGAAGGGAGGCAACTCGGTCACCCTTCTGTGATCATCCACGAGTGTCTGCAAGGTAGCACGGTAGATTTCTGCATCACCGAGCTGATCCACACCGTCGAGTTTGGTCAATGTGACCGATCCGAAGCCGCGCCGGGAGCGGCTGCCCAGTCCTCCCAACATACCCCACACCTTCAGGGCCTGACGTACCGAGTCCAGGTCGTCATGATCTGTTCTCGGTCGGAAACAGAGTTCCAGCGCAAAATCCTGATCCTCCTGCAAATCTTCACGCGGCGGATGGTAATTCCCCTTCTCGCGCGAGCCGGCCTCGAACAGACCAAACCCGAGATACCCGCTGCCCGTGTTGTTGCGGGGCCATCCGCTGGTGTTACCTGCCGCTCCCCCCCGCACCACGGGCGACAATTTCTGCGGTTGCCGAGTGACGCGCAGCAGAAACACCCCCTGCCCGCCCTGCTGCTTACCATTCGTGCCTGTCCTGGCCGCCAGGCCGAACAAGCGGGCTTCCTCCTTGTGCAGCCAACGCAATGCCTCGGCAGTATCGTTCCCGGTTTCGGCCAGCGCTCGGCCCCAGTTAAGCGACCGCCACCAGAAACGCAGTGCGCCCTTGACCGAGGGTGGGCGGACGCCCGTCGCCTTCTGTTCGGCATCGCCGATGAACATCGGCGTGACGATACGGTACGTCGCTTCTATGACTTGCATGAAAGCTCCTTCTCGATGCTGATGGTTTGTTTCACTCTACCACCCCGAACCGCACCTGCTCCGGCTCCAGCGTCAGGCCGTGCAGCTTGTAGCGCGATCCGGGCACATCACCCAGATCCTGGAGCTGATAATCACTGGCAGCCGCCGGCCCCAGGGCGTCGCGCAAGGTCTCGTTGAGCTTGCTCTTCTTGGGGTCGAGAAACTCGCGCTTCATGCCCTGTATCAGACTGGTCTCCGCCTTCTCGTAATCGCCCGAATACTCGTTGACGATAGTCGCGTACTCGGCCAGAAACTCTCCGGCAACTCCGGCTTGACTCCAGTGGATGCCGGGTCTGCCGTCCAGCAGGCGCCGGGCGAACCAAGCGTAGCAGGCGAACAGCGTCGGTGGCAGGGTGAGGATCACATCGCCGCAACGCACTCGGCGGCCGGCCGGATCGAGCACCAGCTCGGGCGGTTCCAGGCCGCGCTGGGCACGGCGCACGGTGTCGGAGTAGCTGGCGCCCTCGCTCAGCAAGCCGCGGTCGAGGTGGCCACGCAGCCGCACGAAGGGAATGTCGGCCAGGGTAACCTCGGCCTCGCGCGTGTCCAGTGGCCGGCTGTCCGGCGGTGGGGTGTGGATGACGCGCGCATAAGGTGTCGGGTAGTAGAAATCCGGATGCGACTCATACGCCGGGGAGACCAGCACATGCGACAGTCGGTCCTGCGGGCGACCGAACAGCGACAATGCATAGCCAGCGAAGAATCCCATGGTCTTGCGTCCGCCAGCGATGGATACGTGCACCGTGCTCGCAGGTTCCCGGGTCAGGCGTCGCACCTGTTCGGTAATGGCATCGGCTGCGCGGCGATTGTCCTCGCGGCTGCGGATATCGTCCAGGGGCAAACCGCTTGCGGAACGCAGAACGTGAATGTGCGCATTATCGAACCGGATGGGCGGCAGGGTGTAATCACGGCATAGGCGGTGAAACCAGCCGGGCTCCTCGGAAAGCAGGTTGAGCCGGGCGCGATTGGCTCCTTCGGCAGTGGTGATCAGGTGGATTTCATCCGGTACGTTGTCTTCCCGTGCCAGCGCGTACAGCGTCTCGGTGACGATCTGCGGCGACAGGCCGGTGGCGCAGAGCAGAATGCGGCGTTGCCGGGTCATTGCGTATTCCCGAATCCATAGACGGGGCGATTGTCCCCTGATCCGCACCGCTCCGCCACGGTCGCAAGCTTGCGGTAGGCATTTCCACACAAAACAGCATGCCCGAAGTTTACCAGGAGAGAACAGTCCGTCAGGCTGTCTGCTGACGGCTGTTGCTGCTCGAAACACACCGTACTATCATGTCGTACATGAGTACGACACTGACAATTCGCACCGACCAGACACTGCGCGATGCGCTTGCTCAGCGCGCGGCAAGCCAGGGTAAAACGGTTTCGGAAGTGGTCCGCGAAATTCTCCAGCAAGCGTTGATGGAACGTCCCCTGGAGAGCAGGATCGGCCACCTGCGCGGTGGCCTGCGGCTGCCACGGCAACCAACCAGCCCTTGGCAGGAACAGCTTCGGAAGCGCAATTGGCGCTCGTGAAGTACTGGTTGATCGATACCGGACCCCTGGTTGCCTATCTCAACCGAAGCGATCCCGCCCACGGCCGGGTCGCTGCTTGCCTTGATCGTTTCTCCGGCCAGCTGTTGTCCACCAGCGCGGTCATCACCGAGGCGATGTATTTTGTCTCGGATGATCCGCGCGGTCCGCGGTTGTGCGCCGAGTTCATCGCCGCCAGTGCTACCCGGGTCTACGATTTCGCCCAAGCTCCCGAACTGGGCGAAGCCGTTACGCTGATGGAGCGCTACGCGGATACGCCCATGGATTATGCGGACGCCACCCTGGTCCTGCTGGCTGAAGGGCTGGGCGTGCAGGACATCGTCACGCTCGACCGACGGGGTTTTGCCACCTACCGAACCAGAGACGGTCAAGGCTTTCGTTTGATGCTCGATCAAACCGGGTCGGATCGGGATCTTGCATGAAAACGATACCCGTCAACCGGTCCTGGTGGGCAAGCTTATCACCTATCAGCTTCTTTCCCCCCCTTTGACAAAGGATGGCAAGCTTGCCGCGCACAGGTCGAGTAGCTCCACCCATTGTAGCCATTTTTTATTGAAAGTAATTATTTTTCATAGTAGAAGTTCATTGGTAACTGAAATTCACCAGGAACCATCCATTTTCATGGGGCAGCATCAAAATCATTCATTTTCAGGGGTTGTCACCGTATTTCGGGATCGGAGCCTGCCCGAACCGGCAACCCCGGTGGGCTATGCCGCATTGATCGAGGCCTTCAATCTCAGCGTGCCCCTGCCACGGACCCTGGCCGCCATAAGTCAACACCACCGGCAGTATGAAGAGAACGGCTGGCGTCTTTATACCCCCCGATATACCCCGGCGGCGACTCTGGTGGGGCATCTGGTATTCGCACTCAAGCACGAAGGATTGGACCTGGCGGTGCTCAAGCGACTGTTCCTGGCCATGTCGCCGGAAGACCTGGAACACCTCGTCCAAGCCCAGCCGACCAGCCGTTATGCGCGCCGCTTGTGGTTTCTCTATGAATGGCTGCTGGGCAAGAGACTGGACGTGCCGGATCTGAAGCGAGGGAGCTATGTCGATGCGGTGGATACTCGGCAGCAGTACGCCAGACCGGGAGCCAATTCGCCGCGTCACCGGGTACGCGACAACCTGCCCGGCACACCGGCCTTCTGCCCGCTGGTGTACCGCACCGCGGTGCTGGAACGGTTGATCGGTCTGGACCTGAGAGCCAGAGCGGCCGAGGTGGTCGCCCGGGTGCCGCAGGATATTCTGGCGCGCGCAGCCGCATTCCTGCTGCTCAAGGATTCCCGATCCAGCTATGCCATCGAGGGGGAACGTGCTCCACAGGATCGCGTCCAGCGCTGGGGACGGGCCATCGGTCAGGCCGGAAAAAAGCCCCTGGATATGGAGGAACTGCTACGCCTTCAGCGTCTGGTCATCGGCGATACGCGCTTCCTGGTGCTGGGCCTGCGCGGGGGCGGCGGCTTCGTCGGTGAACACGACCGATTCAGCGGTGCGCCGCTGCCGGATCACATCAGCGCGCGCGCCGA
>CAYMHN010000312.1:0-4874 GCA_964390235.1 uncultured Candidatus Competibacteraceae bacterium | reverse complement strand
CGCTCAGGCTGCGCGCCAGGCGGTGGTTCTTGACCAGGCCGCGCAGATTCAGGTCCTCGACGCAAATCGTGTCGAATCGCGTTACCAGATTCCAGGCCAACTTGGCGGCCGTATCCTGGCGCGAATCGGCGATCTTCTCGTGCAACTTCGCCACCTGCTGTTTCTGCCGCCGGTAGCGATTCGAGCCCTTCCGCTTGCGCGCCAGCGCCTGTTGCTGGCGCCGCATGCGTCGCTGGTAGCGGTTGAGGTATTTCGGGTTGGCGATGCGCTCGCCGGTGGAAAGCGTGGCCAAGCGGTTGATGCCGAAGTCGATGCCGACCGATTCACCCGTTTCGGGCAGCGGGACGGGCGGAACGTCCACCACCAGCGAGACGAAATACTTGCCCGACGGCTTGCGGATCACCGTGACCGTGGTCGGTTCAACCGGGACATCCTTGGACCACCTCACCTTGAGCCGCCCGAGCTTGGCCAACAGCAACCGCTGATTGTCGATCTCGAAGCGAAACGCCGAGCGGGTGTATTCCGCGGACTGCTTACCGTCCTTGCGTTTGAACGACGGGTAGCCGCTGCGCTGCTCGAAGAAGTTGCGGAATGCGGTTTGCAGATGGCGCAGCGACTGCTGGACCGGGACACTGGACACTTCGTTGAGCCAGATCGTTTCGGCCTGCCGCTTCAGTTCGGTCAGCGCGGCACTGGATTGCACGTAGTTCATCCGCTCGCCGCGCTGAAACGCCTTGGTGCGCTGCTCCAGGCCCCAGTTGTAGACGAACCGCACGCAGCCGAAGGTTCGGGCAAGCTCTTGCGCTTGTTCCTCGGTCGGGTAGCAGCGGAAGGTCCAGCGCTGTTTCATGCTTCACATCATACCCCATCGCCTTGTGAGGGTCCAGGCACCAGCAGCGCTTTGCGCTGCCCGCTATCCCTCCCCGCCCTGAAGGACGGGACGGTCCGCCGCGCGGTTTCTCGCGGAGAAGCCTGATGAACCGGAGCAGAAGATCATGCAGACCTACGATCGAGACCTTGTCGCTTGGGCGAACGAGCAGGCACGGTTGCTTCGCGCCCGGCGGTTCGAGCTGCTGGACGTCGAGCATATCGCCGAGGAGATAGAAGACGTGGGCAAAAGCGAGCAGCGGGAATTGGCCAGCCGGATGGCGGTGCTGCTGGCACATCTGCTCAAGTGGCGGTATCAGCCGCAGCGGCGCGCCGCGAGTTGGGAGAAGACGATCAAGGCGCAGCGCAAGGATATCGGCTACACCCTGGAAGAATCGCCCAGCCTGCTGTCCAAGCTGCAGGAACCGCGCTGGCTGGACATGGTCTGGGCGCGGGCCGTGGCGCAAGCCGTCGATGAAACCGGGCTGGACTGTTTTCCGGAAGTGTGCCCCTGGACCATGCAGGACGAAGTGCTGAGCGAGGACTGGCTACCGGAATCATCTGAACCGGATTTGCGGAATGGGAGTGGTCACTCTACCGAATCCCCGCGGTCATGAACGACTGCACGAACTGGCGCTGGAACAGCAGAAAGGCGATCAGCAGCGGCGCGACCACCAGCAGGGTGGCGGCGCTGATGATCGACCAGTCCACGCCGGATTCGGGGGCGCCGAAGATCGCCAGACCCACGGTCAGGGGGCGGGTCTCGACCGAGTTGGTGACCACCAGCGGCCACAGGAAGTTGTTCCAGTGGGTGGAGACCGACACCAGACCGTAGGCCAGGTACACCGGCCGGGCCACCGGCACGTAGACCCGCAGCAGCACGCCCAGGGTGCCGCAGCCCTCGATGCGGGCGGCGTCCTCCAGTTCGCGCGGCACGCCCTTGAAGGCCTGGCGCAATAGAAAGATCCCGAAGGCGCTGGCCATGTAGGGCAGGCCGATGCCGAGGATGGTGTCGATCAGCCCCAGCCGGCTCATGATCGCGTAGTTTTCGACGATCAGCACCTCGGGCAGGATGAACAGCTGGACCAGGGTCAGCAGAAACAGGGTGTCGCGACCGGGGAACTCGAAGCGCGCGAAGGCGTAGGCGGCCAGGGTGCAGAGCAGGAACTGGCCGGCCAGGATCAGGGTGACCAGTGCGAAGGTGTTGAGGAAATACCGATCGAACGGCGCATAGCCCCAGGCGCGCACGAAGTTGTCCAGGGTCAGCGGGGCGAACAGCTCGAAGCGGGTGACGTATTCGGGCGGATGGAAAGCCGCCCAGAAGGCGTACAGCAAGGGGCTGATCCACAGCAGCGCCAGCAGCCAGGCGGCGCCGATCTCCAGCCAGCGGCCCGGGTTCATCGGTAGTGGATCCGCCGATCCAGCCAGCGGAACTGCCACACCGCCAGCACCCCCAGCACGGCCAGGATCACCACCGTCAGGGTCGCGGCATAGGGGGCGTCGAAGAACGAGAAGGCGGTCTCGTAGACATAGTACAGCAGCAGCTTGGAGGCGTTGCTGGGACCGCCCTTGGTGAGGATGAACAGATGATCGATCAGCTTCACCGAGTTGATCAGAGCGGTGATCATCACGAACAGTGTGGTCGGCATCAGCAGCGGAAACAGCACCCGCCGGAAATAGGTCCAGCGCCCGGCGCCCTCGATCGCGGCGGCTTCCCGGAGATCCGGCGAGATGGTCTGTAACGCCGCCAGATAGAAGATCATGAAGAACCCGGCTTCCTTCCAGATGGTCACCACGATGATCGCGCCCAGGGCGGTGTTCGGGTCGCCCAGCCAGTTGTGGCCCGGCAGACCGATCAGACCGGCGGCCTGGTCGATCAGGCCGATGCCGGGCGAGTAGAAGAACAGCCAGATATTGGCCGCCGCGATCATCGGCAGTATGGTCGGGCTGAAATAGGCCATCCGCACCAGGGTCCGGGCCGGCAGTTTCGAGTTGACCCACAGCGCCATGCCCAACGCGATGGCGATCGAGGTCGGGATGGTGCCGACCGCGTACCACAGCGAGTTCTTGGCCACCTGCCAGAATACCGGGTCGGCCAGCATCGCCTCGTAGTTATCCAGTCCGACGAAGCGCGCCGGCCGGCGCGCCGTGGCCTTGGAGAACAGGCTATGCCATACCGTGGTCACGGTCGGCAGGAACGCGAACATGGTCAGCAGGATCCCGGCTGGCATGAACAGCAGCCAGCCGTGGACGGCAGTGCGGGTCAGCTTCACCTCACCGATACGGCCGCAGCAACCGTTCGGCGGTGGCTTGGGCCTCGGCCAAGGCTTCGGCCGGGGTTTTGCTGCCGGTCAGCGCGGACTGGATGGCGTTGTTCAGCGCCTCGCGCACCCGGCCGCCTTCGTAGGTGGACAGTTCGGCGACCGAGTATTCCAGCTGGTCGCGGGCCACGGCGGCGGGCGGGAACTCGCTCACATAGGCTTGCAGGACTTCGGTTTCGTAGGACGCCGGGCTGACCCCCATGTAGCCGGTGGCGATCGACCAGGCGGCGGCCCGCTCCGGGTCCGTCATCCAGCGGATGAAGGTCAGCGCGGCGCGCTGCTCCTCGGGCGAGGACTGCTTGAAGATGTAGAAATTGCCGCCGCCGGTGGGCGAGCCGCGACGCTCTTTGGCGGGCAGCATGGCGACGCCGAAGTCGAAGCCGGCGCCGTCGCGCACCGCCGTCAGATTGCCGGTGGTATGCCACATCATGGCCGCGCGGCCTTCCAGGAAATTCTGCCGCAGCGTGCCCCATTCGACGGTACCGGTGGGCATGATGCCGTGCTCGCGGCTCAGCGACACCCAGTATTCCAGGGCCTCGACCACCGCCGGGTCATCGAAATAGGTCGCGTCGCCGTCGCCACTCATCAGTTCGATGCCATTCTGCAGGGCGAAGGCCTGGAACATCCAGTAAGGATAGCCGGTGGAGGGCACCATCAGACCCCACTGGCTGCCGTCGGCCTTGCTCAGTGCCTTGCCGATCTCGACCTGCTCATCCCAGTTCTGCGGGGGCGTCTCGGGGTCCAGGCCGGCCTCGGCGAAAGCGTCCTTGTTCCAATACATGACGATGGTGGAGCGCTGGAACGGGATGCCCCAGGTCTTGTCGTCGGTGATGGCGTTGGCCATCAGACCGGGGTAGAAGCTGCTCAGCCAGTCGCGCTCCTCGTCGGTCTCGACGATGTCGTCGAAGGCGACGATGGCGTCCTGCTCGATCAGCTCGTACAGGTCGATGGAGAACAGCACCGACAGCTGGGCCGGTTCGCCGGCGGCCAGCGCGGCCAGCGCGCGGACCCGAGTGTCGTCGTAATTGCCGGCGTAAATGGCGTTGACCCGGATGTCCGGATGTTCGCTCTGGAACTCGGCCACCTGGCCGTCGATCACCTGGGTCAGGGGACCACCGACGGCGATCGGGTAGTACATGGTGAGCTGGGTCTGGGCCAGCACCGGGCCGTTCAGCGTCAGGCCGCCGGCCAGGAAGATGGCGCCGATCAGCGCTCGCAGGGGGGTCTTCATGATGTCGCAACTCCTCGGGGTTGGTTAAGGGACTGGTTGATTCGGGTCAGGGCCTCGACCACGCCCGGGCGCCAGTCATCGCGCCGACGACCGTCCCCGGCCGCGAAAGCGTGGGTATCCTCGGGTTTCCAGGTCAGCTCCAACCGCTCGCCGGCGCCGATACGATAACGGCCTGGTTGGCGCAGGGCCACGGTCTGTTCGGCCACTTGCAGGGTGATGATGGTGTCGGCGCCCAGGTATTCGCAGGCCTGGACCCGACCGCCGAGCAGGCCGCGTGGAGCGGCTTGCAGCCGTTCCGGGCGGATGCCCAGCACAGCGGCGGCGGGCAGTCGCAGGCCGGTCAGGGGACGGCCGCCTGGCAGGCACCAGCGGTCGCCGTGCGGCACCAGCGGCAGCGGATTCATCGGTGGGCTGCCGATGAGGCCAGCGGCGGACAGACTGGCCGGGGCATCGTA
>CAYMHN010000311.1:0-4877 GCA_964390235.1 uncultured Candidatus Competibacteraceae bacterium | reverse complement strand
CGGGTCGCCGGTGCCATCGTCGGCGCAGGCACGGTGACCCGGCCGGAGCAGTTCGAGCAGGTACGGCTGGCCGGCGCGCAGTTCGTGGTCACTCCCGGCTGTACCTCGAATCTGCTGGCCACCGCCGCCGAGGCCGGCATGCCGGTCATCCCCGGTGTAATGACCCCGTCCGAGGCGCTCAGCGCCCTGGCCGCCGGTTTCGATCATCTGAAACTGTTCCCGGCCGGGCCGGCCGGTGGCATCCCGTTATTGAAGGCGCTGGCCGGACCGCTGCCCGAGGTCCGGTTCTGTCCCACCGGCGGCGTCGGTCCGGACAATATGCTCGATTATCTGGCACTGCCCAATGTGGTCTGCGTGGGTGGCTCCTGGGTGGTACCGGCCGACAAGGTACGCTCCGGTGACTGGGCCGGGATCACCGAACTCGCCCGGCAGGCGGTGGCGAGTGCCCGGGGCAAGGCATGAGCGAGGTGCGCTGCGTGCTGGACGCGCGCCCTGCTGGGCGAGTGCCTGCGCTGGGATGAGCTGAATCGATATGTATCTGCACCGCTCGCTGGATATCTTCATCAAGGTCGCCGACCTCGGCAGTTTCACCCGGGCGGCCGACGCCCTGGACCAGTCCCGCACCGCGGTCAGCCGCGACATCGCGGAACTCGAGTCGTACCTGGGGGTACGGCTGCTCAACCGCACCACCCGGCGGGTTTCCCTGACCGAAGCCGGGGAGCGGTTCCTGGTACGCGCCCGGGGGATCATCGCCGACTTCGAGGAAGCCTGCCGCGAGGCCGCCTCGCTCGGTACCCAGCCACGCGGTCGGCTGCGGCTCAACGTACCCATGAGCTTCGGCGTGCTGCATGTGGCACCGATACTGCCGGCTTTCATGAATCGATATCCCGAGATCACCGTGGACCTGGTTTTCGAGGACCGTCAGGTCGATCTGGTGGAGGAAGGCTACGATCTGGCCATCCGCATCGGCGTGCTGCGCGATTCCAGCCTGGTGGCCACCCGTCTCACCGACTGCCGCATGGTCGCTTGTGCCGCGTCGGCTTATCTGGATCGGCATGGCCGCCCCCAACGCCCGGAGGATCTCACCCACCACGAGTGCCTGGGCTACCGGTACTGGTCAGGCGGCGACCACTGGCACTTCGAGCGCAATGGCGAACCCTACGCCGTGCCGGTACGCGGACGCATGACCGCCAACAACGGTGATGCCCTCAAGGCCGCCGCCGAGGGAGGCGTGGGAATCATCTTGCAGCCAAGCTTCATCGTCGGCGCTGCGCTGAAACGAGGAACCCTGGAGCGGGTGCTGCCCGACTTCCGACCGCACGGACCGTCGATCCACGCGGTCTACCCCGGCCACCGCCATGTACCGGCCAAGGTGCGAGTGTTCATCGACTACCTGCGTGGCGCCTTTGGCGATCCGCCCTACTGGGATCGAGACGATTAGTGCTATTTTCGGGATAATCATTCCCGGTTTTACCCGATTATTTCGAATCAGGAATTCTCCATACTGCACGCCATCCGGTGGACAATCCCCCGGCAACCCATCAATCGCAATACGGAGAATCCGCATCATGAACCAACTGTACTCCCCTTCCATCGCCGCCCTGTTCCTGCGCGTGAGCCTGGGTGTCCTGGCCCTCGCCCACGGTCTGCTCAAGGTCCTGGTGTTCACCATTCCGGGCACCGTGGGCTTCTTCGAATCCCTGGGTTTCCCCGGTACCCTGGCCTATCTGGTCATCGCGGTGGAAATCATCGGCGGCCTGGCGCTGATCGTCGGCTTCCAGGTCCGCTTGGCGGCACTGGCGATGATCCCGGTCCTGCTCGGAGCCACCTGGGTACACCTGGGCAACGGCTGGCTGTTCTCCGCCGAGGGCGGTGGCTGGGAGTTTCCGGTATTCTGGACGGTAGCGCTGGTGGTGCAGACCCTGCTCGGCGACGGCGCCTACGCCCTGTCGCGGACAACGCCGCGCCACAAGCTCGTCACGGCTGCCTGATCGACCCCCGGCAGGCGTCCTGCGAACGGCGCCTGCCGGAAGTCACCGCAAACCCCAACAGCACATTCATCGAGGTCCATCATGTCCCGTCAACCCGCCCTGTTCGTCTCCCACGGCGCCCCCACGCTGGCCATTCAACCGAGTCCCGCGCGCACCTACTTGCAAGATCTCGGCCGTCAACTGGAACGCCCCGAGGCGATCCTGGTGATTTCCGCGCATTGGGAGACCACGGAACCGGCGGTGAGCCTCAGCGAGGCACCGGAGACCATCCATGATTTCGGCGGCTTCGAGCGCCAGCTGTACGAAATACGCTACCCGGCGCCCGGCGCCCCGGAGCTGGCACGGAATGTCATGGAACGGATAGGCTCGGCCGGTTATCCGGTTGCCGCCAGCGAGCGGGGCTTGGATCACGGCGCCTGGGTACCACTGTCACTAATGTTTCCGGCGGCGGACGTGCCGGTCACCCAGCTCAGCATCCAGACGCACCGGGGACCGGCCCATCACCTGGCGCTAGGCCGTGCGCTGGCGCCGCTACGCGAACAGGGCGTGCTACTGCTGGCTTCCGGTTCGTTCACCCACGACGTGCGCGGTGCTCTGAGTCGACATCACGACGCTCCGACCCCGGACTGGGTCACGGAATTCGCCGACTGGATGCATGAACGGATTGCCGACAACGACCTCGACGCCCTGCTCGATTATCGCCGCCGCGCCCCGCACGCGACCGCCAACCACCCGACCGAGGAGCATCTGCTGCCTATGTTCACGGCCCTGGGCGCGCTCACGGCGGACGAACGCACCGCCACCCTGCACCGCAGCCATACCTACGGCGTGCTGGCGATGGATGTGGTGGGTAGTGGACCCGGCCGGGCGTAAGGTACGCCCAACGCCCGCGCAAGTATCAGCCTGCTTGCTGCCCTCAATGGGTCGTATATCCCCCTGCGCCACCACATTAAGGTCTTAACCCTGCACATCAACCACATCGAGGACCGATATGCGCGCGATCTACTTACAAAGCCATGGGCAATCCGACTCGCTGGTGACCGGCGAACTCCCGGAATCCACCCCCGGACCGGGTCAGGTGCGGGTGCGGATCGAAGCCGCCGCCTTCAACCATGTTGATCTCTACATGCGGGATTCGGGTCAGGGGATCACTCATGATCTACCGCTGATCCTGGGGGTGGACGGAGCCGGGACCGTGGATGCCGTGGGATCGGACGTGACGCGATGGCGGGAGGGCGACCGAGTGGTGATCTACCCGGCCCAAAGCTGCGGGCATTGCGAATTCTGCCGGCGTGGCGATCAGATGCTGTGCCTGAATTGCAAGATCATCGGCGAGCATGTCCACGGCACGTTCGCCGAATCGGTCAGCGTTCCGGCCGAAACGCTGTTTCCTGTTCCCGACGGATTGGATTTCGCAACCTTTGCCGTCCTGCCCACCGCCTATCTCACCGCCTGGCGGATGGTGATGACCCAGGCCCGAGTTCGCCCCACCGAAACGGTGCTGATCCACGGGGTGGGTGGCGGCGTGGCCCTGGCCTCCATGCAGCTGGCCAAGCTGGCCGGCGCTCGGTCCATCGTCACTTCAGGCAGCGCCGACAAACTGCACCGCGCCCTGGCACTGGGGGCCGATGAGGGGATCGATTACCACCGGCAGGATGTGGTGGAAGCGGTCATGGATATCACCGGCGGACGAGGCGTGGACGTCGTCATCGATAATGTGGGCGCCGCTACCTGGCCTGTCAGTCTGCGCGCGGTGCGGCGCGGCGGGCGGATCATCACCTGCGGAGCCACCACCGGCCCCCATCCCAAAGCCGATCTGCAACGCGTGTTCATCCGCCAGCTCCGGATCACCGGCAGCACACTGGGGACCCAGGACGAGTTCCGAGCCCTGTTGCTGGCGGTCGGGCAGAGCCAAGTCGTCCCGGTCATCGATCGAGTCTATTCTTTCGATCAGGCACGGGAAGCGCTGGACCACCTGCATCAGGCACGCCAGTTCGGCAAGCTGGTGCTGAAGGTCGGCAATTCTTGACCCCATGCCGCCATTACCCTCAACCCGGAGCAAATCATGAACGTCCAGCAGGCCCTGGATCTGGGACTGGTGAATGCCATCCATCCCGCCGACACGTTCTGGACCGACGTGCTGGACTACGCCCGCAGCTTCTGCCCACCGAACAAGGCGTCGCGCGCCGTAGGCCACATCAAACGGGCCGTGCAGAGCGGCCTGGAAGTACCGCTGGAAAGCGGCCTGGCGCTGGAGCGTGAGTTGCAACAGCGGCTGTTCACCTCCGCGGACGCGGCCGAGGGTATAGCGGCGTTTCTGGAAAAACGGTCCGCTCAGTTCAGCGGCCGCTGAAGACTCGGGACCCGACACATACGACATTTCGGGGTGACGGTATCAACCGCCTGTCGTCGACTCAGAACGGACCCTCGTGCCAACTCCGCTCGACCTCCAGGGGCAGCGCCTCGCCCTGCTCGGCGCAGGCCATCACCCCCTGTTCAAGCGCATCGAGTTCGAAACCCCGGGCACGCAGCCAGTGCGGATCGTATAAAGGCAGGCCCAGCAACCGCGCAAAATAGGCCTCGGAGATCGCGGTCGAACCGCTCGAAGCCTCGATGACCGGTCCGTCCGGACGCAGCCAGCCGTTTCTGCCCGAGTACTGCCATCCGATCGGGCGGTCACATCGACAACGCCGGATTCCCGCCTATACTTCCATCGAGCGATGCCATCCGGGTGCCCGCCATGTTCAACGTCGCGTTCACCGGCACCAGCGGAGCTAGCGCCGGTTGTGCTGTTCGTTGTAACTTTCCGATCGCTTGATTTTAGAGGAGACGCAGCATGGACCGGTTTACCGGCGGTTGCCTGTGCGGCAACGTCCGAATCGTGGC